>NZ_JAWVZF010000014.1:0-33625 GCF_033722355.1 Arsukibacterium sp.
CCCAGATTCAGCAAGCCGTAGCCATCCTGGGTTAGCAGGTTATCCAGCTCGACCAGATCGTATTCACTGCGATAGGCATAATTACCGTTGAAGATAACATCACCAAAGTCAGTAATCATATCGTAGCTGAAACCCACTGTGGCCGTCGTTTCCGGCGTGTTAGTGATAGTAAACCGGTCTGAGATATCTTCAGAAACACCGGGTGCAGTAAACTGAATCACTTCTTCAAAACTGGCATCGATTAAACCAATATTGGCGTAAATGTTCAGATTGCGGCTGGCTATCCAGGTCATTTCCAGCTCTGCACCGGTTGCTTCAGACCGACCAACGTTACCCAACCGCTGATTCAATGCCGAAGAGTCATCCGGATCCGGAATAACAGTAATATACTGACGATCTTTGTGGTCCAGCATAAACAGGGTGGCATTTAAACGCAGGCTGTCGTTCCAGTCGCTTTTAATACCAATTTCATAGGAATTAACAGTTTCCGGATCAGCCGCGTCTTCCGGACCTGACGCTCTTGGGTTAAAGGTGCCGGATTTAAAGCCCTGGCTAAAACTGGCATACAGCATCATATCCCGGCTATGCTGATATTCCACGCCAATTTTCGGGGTCAGTTTGTTCCAGCTTTCCTCATCGTCCAGCACCACCGGCGTGGTTAAACCATCAGGCCGCACATAACCTGGGATCCATCCAGACTCAGGATAAACTGTGTTGAAAATCAGGCCATTGCGAACAATGGCTTCTTTTTCGTCTTTGGTGTAGCGTAAACCCGCGGTAACAGACCATTTGTCGGTTAAATCGTAGCTGCCCTGGGCATAAATGGCAGAGCTGTCGGTGTTACTGCAACCGCTAACCTCACGGGTTAAGCCAGGGGCACCAAGTGCCTGTCCCAGTACTTCCAGAATTGCATCGAATGTGCCACAGGAGTCAGCGGTAAAGTAGTACAAGCCTGATACCATTTTAAAACCGTCAGTCTGATAATTTAACTGCAGTTCCTGGGTAAAATTCTCATCATCATAAATCGCCGGAACATCAAATATCCGCAACGACGTATTATCAAAATCAATATTGGTCGGCGAGTAGCTGGTCCGCTCTGAGGTGATCGATTTCAGGGTGAAATTATCGTTAATGTCCCACTCTGCTGTCAGACTGATACCATCCGTTTCCACCTTGTTCCAGGTTGGCAGACTGGTATAAGAGTCATATACGCTATCCGGTACCGGCGCATCGGTTAACAGACTGGGCAGTAACCGGTACCCGCCTTTGGCATTAGAATCATCTTCAGTTTTATCGTAGTTCAGCCGGAAGAACAGATTATCCAGCGGCCGGTATTCCAGGGTCAGCCGCATCGCCTGCAGATCTTTGTTGTAGTTTTCCCGGTCCTGATTGGGCAGGGCTGACGTTAGGAACTCACCATAGCCATCGCGCTGCAGGTTAGCGTAGCCGACACCTAAGTAAAGAGTATTGGCAATAAGCGGAATTTGACCTGTTACTTTAATATCGCGCTGATTATAACTGCCGACAGTGCCACTGATTGAAAATTCGGTATCGCCCGTCATTTCGCGGGTAACATATTTAACGGCACCGCCTATGGTATTTTTACCGTACAGCGTACCTTGTGGCCCGCGCAGCACTTCGATCCGTTCAACATTAAGAATGTCCAGTACGGCCCCCTGTGGCCGGGCAACATAGACGTCATCAATATAAATGCCGACACCTGGCTCATAACCCCATAAAGGATCTTCCTGGCCCACACCGCGGATAAACGCCGTTAACGTCGAGTTGGTGCCGCGGCTGGCCTGCAAGGTGGTATTCGGTGAAAACTGTTGTACTTCGACAACCGAAGATAAACCGCGCTGGGCAATATCATCTGCGCCAATAGAAGTTACGGCAACAGGCACTTCCTGCAGGCTCTCCACAGTGCGCCGCGCTGTAACCTCAATCCGTTCCAGTTTTAATTCAGCCTCAGCGCCAGCGTCATCCTGAGCCATTACCGGCGCTGCCAGACAGCTGCTGATCGCCAGAGCTAACAGGCTGGGTTTAAGGGCAGAGCGGGTAAACATGTGCTGTGCATCATTGTTATAGTTATTGGCCATCGTTGGCTCTCCTGCTGATTGATTACAAAATGTGGTACTAACCAGTGCTGTTACTGTAGGCCTAAACGCAGAATTTTTAACCTGTACCTTAGTACTATGGTGGCAACCGCCAAGCTGTATCAGACTAGCTGAAAATGATAACAAGGATTTGCCGATGTTAAGTATCTTTGGCTTACTGTTAGGGCTGGGCTTGCTGATTGTCTTCACCATGCGCGGTTTTAATTTATTTATCACAGCACCACTATGTGCCCTACTCGTCGCGGCAACCAATGGTATACCTTTTTGGCAGGTTGCTGATAAAATTGATTTTGTTCATGGCTACATGAACGGATTCGCTGGTTTTGTTGCGGCCTGGTTTCTGATGTTTCTGCTGGGATCCTTGTTCGGCAAACTGATGGAGCATACCGGTGCCGCCGATGCAGTCGCGCTGGCCATTGTTAAACGACTGGGCCATACCCGCGCCGTACTGGCCATCGTGCTGGCCTGTGCCGTTCTGACTTACGGTGGGGTCAGCCTGTTTGTTGTCGCTTTCTCGGCCTATCCGATGGCAGTCAGCTTATTTAAAGGCGCCAATTTACCCCGGCGTTTTATTCCGGCTGCGCTGGCGCTGGGGTCGGTAACGTTTACCATGACGTCTGCCGGCTCGCCGGAAATTCAGAACTGGATCCCAATACCTTATCTGGGAACAACGCCTTATGCTGGCTGGGAAGTTAGTATTGTTGTGGCGCTGTTTATGGCGATTGGCGGCTATCTGAGCCTGATGTGGATGATAAAAAAGGCTGTTAAAAATGGTGAACATTTTATTCAGCGCAGCAGTGACCCGACGTTAACCGACAAACCCTTGCCGCACTGGCTGACCGGTTTAATCCCACTGCTGGTGGTGTTGGTTACCTCCTTTCTGTTACACGACAGCCTGCAGCAGGCGGCCTTGATCATTGCGCTGGCCGGCGGCGTGGTCAGCTTATATTTACTGAATTTCCGCTTTCTGGCCAACCCGGCGGCGGCCACCAATGAAGGCGTACTCGGTGCGCTGCTTGCTATTGGTAATACCGCCGCCGTTGTCGGATTTGGTAGTGTTGCCAAGCTAACCCCGGCTTTTAGCAGCGTGGTGGATTATATGACACATTTGCCCGGGCCCGAGCTGGTTGGTGCGGCGGTAGCGGTCAGCGCTATTGCCGGTTTAACCGGCTCAGCATCAGGGGGGCAGGCCATTGCCCTGCCGGAAATTGCACCAACTTATCTGGACCGCGGAGTTGACGCTGAACAGCTGCACCGGGTAGTCGCCATTTCATCAGGTGCGCTGGATTCCCTGCCGCATAATGGTTACGTCGTTACCACTATCCGTGCTATTTGTGGTGAAACCCATCAGAATGCTTACTGGCCGATGGCCGTCGTCAGCGTGCTGATGCCGTTACTGGGCGTGGTTTTGGCCATAGTATTGTTTCAGTGGTTTTAAGGATTAAATAATGAAACTCTTTCAGACATTGTTATTGCTGACGTTATTGCTGAGCAGCTGGCAAAGTGATGCTATGCTGGTTAAAAAGCAAGCTTTTGAAATGGCAAGCTTTAAAACAGAAAATGGGGCTCTGATAAGCCCGGTAAATGTTGGCTGGGAAGCCTATGGCAAGCTGAATGCTGATAAATCCAATGCAATACTGATCACCCACTTTTTCTCCGGCAGCTCGCATGCCGCCGGCAAATACACTGAAGCGGACGCCGCACCGGGCTACTGGGATGCCATTATCGGCCCGGGTAAAGCGATTGATACCAATAAATACTTTGTCATCAGTGTCGATACGCTGGTTAACGCCAATGTATTTGACCCCAATGTCATTACCACCGGCCCGGCAACCATCAATCCGGCAACCGGCAAGCCTTATGGCTTAGCTTTTCCGGTGGTTACCATTGGTGATTTTGTTGAGGTGCAAAAAGCCCTGCTCGACAGCTTAGGCATTAACAAACTGCATGCGGTTGTTGGCGGCTCAATGGGCTCGTTTCAGGCGATTGAATGGGCAAGCCGTTACCCTGAGCGGGTTGAGCGGCTAATACCGGTCATTGGCACGGCCTATATCGATGCCTGGGCCGCAGTGCGGTTAGAGCGCTGGGCTTACCCGATAAAACAGGACCCGGCCTGGCGTGGCGGCGATTATTATCAGCATGGTCAGCCGGAGCAAGGCTTAACGACTGCCCTGGCCTACATTATTCAGGATGCGGTTTATCCGACAGGTTTTAATATGCGCTATCCGGCACCGGAAACCGACAAAGCACCGCATCACGACATTCTCGCCAGCTTTTCTGCCTGGGAGCAGCTGATGGGCCACGCTAAGCTGCGCTCGCAACTGCAGGACGCTAACCATATTCTGTATTTAATCCGGGCGTCCCAGTTATACCGGGCCGGCATGGGCGACAACTGGCAGCAGGCGCTTAGCCGGGTTAAGGCCAAAACCCTGTTTTTACCGGCAGCCGGCGATCAGCTGCTACTGCCCGAGATGGCCAAGGCCAGCGCGGAAGCCATGCAGGCCGCCGGTAAGACTGTGGATTATGCCGAAATACCCGGCATCTGGGGTCATCTGGATGGCATAGTAGGGATCAGCGCGGTTGCAGATAAAATCCGTCACTTTATAGAGTCAGAATAACTTATTTTGTCAGTTCCTGGATGGGATGCCGCTGGTACAGGGTATCCCTTTTTATTTACTACAACGTCTTTATCCTGGCCGCGCTGGCACAGCGATTAAATACGTGGAAATAATACCAGGTGGTCTAAATCGAGCCGGATCCCGATTTGCTCACCAATGGCATGGTTATGATGGCTTAATGCCAGACAATAGACTTGCTCGCCGCCACTGAGTGCCAGCGTATACAGGATATGCGAGCCACGAAAGGATTTTTCCAGTACCTTGGCGGTAATACCGCTGGCATCATCGTGCACAATATCGTCTGGTCTTATCAGCACATCGACTTTATCGCCGCTGCTGGCATTTTGTAGATAACGCTGTTTAAAAACCCCCAGGCAGGTTTGCACTTTAATTCCATCAAGCATTTCCCCCGGTAACAACACCCCACGGCCAACAAAGTCAGCGACAAAACGGCTGGCCGGCTTATGGTAGAGCTCATAGGGGGTGGCCCACTGCTGCAACTTGCCATGCTGCATTACCCCCACCATGTCGGCCATGGTAAAGGCTTCAAACTGATCATGAGTTACCATAACAGCGGTAATTTTTAATTGTTGCAGAATATGCCGGATATCCCGCGCCAGTGCCTCACGCAGCTCTGCATCCAGACTTGAAAATGGCTCGTCCAGGAGCAGCACTTTGGGCTCGGGCGCCAGCGCCCGGGCTAACGCTACCCGCTGCTGCTGACCACCGGATAACTGATGCGGGTAACGGTTGGCTAAATCCGGCAATCCTACCAGCTGCAGCAACTGCTTTACTTTGTCTTGCTTAAACTTTTTACTGCGGCTCTGCAAACCAAAACTGATATTGTCGGCTACTGACAAATGCGGAAATAGGGCAAAATCCTGAAATACCATTCCCACCCGGCGTTGCTCGGTCGCCAGCTGAGTCTGCTTGTCGCTGACAACCCGCTGCTGCAGGCTGATGCTGCCGCTGGCGGCCGGTTCAAAACCGGCAATCGCCCGCAGCAAGGTGGTTTTACCACAACCTGACGGCCCGACCAGACACCCTATCTGGCCCTCGGCCAATGCCAGACTGACATCTTTTACCACCACATGCGGCCCGTAGGCGACGGCCAGCTTATCCAGAACTACCATGCTTAAGATCCTCTGTTGCTATCAAGTGTCCGCGATAGCAAAATAACCGGGATAATACTGACGCAAACAATAGCCAGTGCCGGTAAAGCCGCATCAGCCAGCCGCTCATCTGATGCCAGCTCGTAAGTCCGCACCGCCAGCGTATTAAAATTAAACGGCCGCAAAATTAACGTGGCTGGCAGCTCTTTTAACACATCAACAAATACCAGCATTAATGCCGTTAATACGCTGCCACGCAACAGTGGCACATGCACCCGTCGCAGCACCTGCAGCGGCCTGGCGCCCAGCGATCGTGCCGCATTATCCATACTGGGTTTAATCCGCTCAAGGCCTGCCTCCACACTATGTAACGACACGGCCAGAAACCGCACACTATAAGCCAGCAATAACGCAAACAAGGTGCCTGATAATAGCAAACCAGTACGCACACCAAACCACTGTTCAGCCAGCAAATCAATATTCCGGTCCGCCCAGGCCAGCGGGATCATCACCCCAATGGCGATAACAGTGCCCGGTATCGCATAGCCCAGCGCTGCCAGCCGAACCGGCAATCGCACCAACGGGTCACGGCGCAGCCGGCTGGCATATCCAAATAATAACGCCAGCATGACAGATAACACCGCCGCCAGGGCGGCCAGGCTAAAGCTGTTCCAGACTAAATTAACAAAGTCGGTTGTCAGCAAGGTTGGCCAGTTTGGTAAAGCCCAGCTGGCGAGCTGAGTGGCCGGGATAACAAACCCCAGCAGCACCGGTAACAAACAGAGCAGCGCAGCCAGTAACTGCCGCCCTTTGCTAAGTTTTCGTAATGGGTTAATTTGCTGACGCTGGCCCTGAAAAAAGTAACGGATTTTCCGTCTTGACCACTGTTCAAGCACCAGTAAAACCAGCACAAAACTGCTCAGAAGTGCCGCTAACTGTGCAGCCCCCTGCTGACTGCCCATACCAAACCAGGTACGGAAAATACCGGTGGTAAAAGTCGCAATACCAAAGTACTGCACGGTGCCATAATCGGCAAAGGCTTCCATCATTGCCAGGGCCACGCCGGTCAGCAAGGCCGGCCGGGCCAGCGGCAATGCCACTTTCCAGAAATGCTGCCGTGGCGTGAAGCCCAGAGTCCGGCTGGCTTCAAGCATGCTGGCTGACTGCTCACGAAAAGCGCTGCGGGCCAGCATATACACATAAGGGTATAACACCAGCGATAACATCAGAATAGCGCCGCTCAGCGAACGAATTTCCGGAAACCAGTAATCGCCATAAGCCCAGCCAAAATATTCACGGATAGCGCTTTGTACCGGTCCGGCGAAGTCAAGCATGCCGGTATAGGTGTAGGCAATAATATAAGCCGGCATCGCCAATGGCAGCAGTAATAGCCATTGCAACATGCGCCTGCCAATAAACTGATACTGGCTGACCAGCCAGGCGGTTGCCGTGCCAATAATCAGGGCACCCGCACCAGTACCACAGGCCAGCAGCAGCGAATTAATAATGTAGTCAGCCAGCACGGTTTGGCGTAAATGGCGCCAAACTTCGATATCAGGGCTGAGCACGCTGCCAAAAACGATCAGTACCGGCATTGCTAACAGCAATGCCGGTACCAGTACGGACCAACGCCAGATATCCGCTTTTAATGGCAGCATACTACCTCTTTGCTGATCCGCTTTGCCGGATCTGGCTGCGGCTTAACGCCAGCCAGCGCGGTCCATTACCCGGATAGCTTCCGCATTAAGCTCACCCAGCTTATCCAGGTTCAGCTTATCGGCTTTAAAATCACCCATGGCTTTTAACAAATCACTCTGCTGCACACCCGCAACCACCGGGTATTCGTGGTTAGTCTGGGCATACCACTGCTGGGCCTGCTCAGTTACCATATATTCCAGCAGCCGCACGGCATTGTCTTTATTTGGCGCATGGGCAGCCACACCGGCCCCTGAAATGTTGACATGTACACCATTACCCTGCTGATCTGGCCAGAATACTTTTACTTTTTCAGCAACCGATAACTGTTCTTTATCCGCCAGCATGCCGCCTAAATAATACGTATTGGCAATGGCAATATCACATACCCCGCTTGCCGCAGCGCTGATCTGGTCGCGATCACCACCCCGTGGCGGCCGGGCAAAATTAGCAACCAGTCCCTTTGCCCACTGCTCGGCCGCGTCGGCGCCTGCATGGGCAATGATGCCGGCAATCATTGACTGATTGTAAATATTATCAGAAGAGCGAATGCAGATACGGCCACGCCATTTCGGGCTGGTCAGATCGGCGTAGGTCGAAAGCTCGGCAGGATTGACTTTGCCTGGTACATACATAATAGGTCTGGCACGCATAGTCAGGCCATACCACTGGCCTGCCGGGTCACGCAATTGCTCGGGTATTGCCGCATTTAACTTATCAGACTCGATGCTTTGCAGCACACCCTGCTGCTTCGCCCGGTACAGACGCCCCACATCAGTACTAATCAGCAGATCAGCCGGGCTGTTGCGGCCTTCACTGGCCAGCCGGCTAATCAGCTCATCCGGTTTGCCGGTTATTAAATTAACTTTAATCCCGGTTTGGTCACTGAATTTATCCAGCAGCGGCTTAATCAGCTCTTCCTGCCTTGCAGAGTAAATATTAACTTCATCAGCAAAAACCGCAGCAGTGCTGAACAAAGCACTGCTAAGTGCTGCAACAACTAGTAACTTTGATCTCATTTGCATAAACGTAACCCCGGCTTTTTGTGGAATACACAGGGCTGTTATATAACCACAAACGCGAATTATTCTCAATACGTTTCGGGCTTATATTTATAAATATATACCGTATTGTTATACGCTGTAGCAGCCGGAGCAACCTCTGTTGTCGCTTTAACGGCTAATCTTTATTTAAGCGATGGTTATGTGCTGAGTAATCCGGTATTTCCCGTTGATAATCCTGCTGATATAAACTGGAGTGAATAATAAAATCGGCGGTGGCACGGTTACATGCCACCGGAATATTCCACACCACCGCTAAGCGGATCAGCGCTTTAACGTCAGGGTCATGCGGTTGGGACGACAACGGGTCCCAGAAAAAAATCAGCCAGTCTATTTGCTGCTCAGCAATTAAGGCGCCAATTTGCTGATCACCACCGAGCGGACCGCTGGTCATACATTGCACCGGTTGCGCCAGCGCTTCACTGATTAATTTACCGGTAGTGCCGGTTGCGTATAAATTTTTATCCGAAAAAAATGGCTTATGATTCTCAATCCACTCTAATAACGTGGCTTTTTTGCCATCGTGAGCCACCAGTGCAATATTTTTCATCTACCACTCCTGCTTTATAACGCCTATGACCTTACACCCAAAAAAAAGCCCCGACAAGCGGGGCAAAACAACCAAGGTCCACGTATAACATCGTTATTGGTCTGGCGCTAACCTGGCTTAACCGTCTGTTTAGCCGCCATTAACCACATCATTCTTTCTGTTGCAGGCTTACCCAGCCTCAACAATTCGTTTCATCGCCGTCATATAGCCACGTAATTTTTTACCTACTATTTCTACCGGGTGCTGCCGAATGGCCTCATTTACCGCAATTAGCGTTAAGTTATCCACGCCGGTCTGGCTTTGACTTACCCCTTTGCCGATATACTCATTACTCAGGCTGTTTACTTTATCACGCAGTAAAGGTATCGCAGCGTGAGCAAACAGGTAGTTACCATATTCAGCTGTATCGGAAATCACTACATTCATCTCATACAAGCGCTTGCGTGCGATGGTATTGGCAATCAGCGGTGTTTCATGCAAAGACTCATAGTAGGCCGACTCGGCAACAATACCGGCATCGACCATAGTCTCATAAGCCAGTTCCACCCCGGCTTTAACCATCGCCACCAGCAAAATGCCGCGGTCAAAGTATTCCTGCTCAGTAATTTTTTCATCTGATACCGGTGCTTGTTCAAAGCCGCTTTCGCGGGTTTGCTCACGCCAGCGCAGCAGGTTTTTATCATCATTAGCCCAGTCGGCCATCATGGTGCGGGAGAATTCGCCGCTGATAATGTCGTCCATATGCTTTTCAAATAATGGCCGCAGCGTTACCTTCAGCTTTTCTGCCAGCTCAAAGGCTTTAATCTTGGCCGGGTTACTCAGCCGGTCCATCATATTGGTAATACCACCGTGCTTCAGAGCTTCGGTTACTGTTTCCCAGCCATTCTGAATTAACTTGGCGGCATAGCCTGGCTCTGCGCCGTCGGCGACTAACTTATCAAACGCCAGAATTGCGCCGGTTTGCAGCATGCCACACAGGATGGTTTGCTCGCCCATTAAATCGGATTTCACTTCGGCAATAAACGATGACTGCAATACGCCGGCGCGGTCGCCACCGGTTGCTGATGCGTAGGCTTTAGCTATGGCCAGGCCCTGACCTTTCGGGTCATTTTCCGGATGCACAGCAATCAGCGTGGGTACGCCAAAACCGCGTTTGTACTCTTCCCGTACTTCGGTACCCGGGCACTTGGGTGCCACCATGACAACAGTAATATCGGGCCGGATGTGTTTACCTTCCTCGACAATATTAAAACCATGCGAATAAGCCAGGGTTGCGCCCGGTTTCATCAGTGGCATTATGGCGTCAATCACGCTGCTATGCTGTTTATCCGGGGTCAGATTTAATACCAGATCAGCCTTTGGGATCAGCTGCTGATAGCTGCCTACCGTAAAGCCATTGCTGCTGGCCTTTTTAAATGAAGCCCGCTGTTCGCTAATCGCTTCATCGCGCAGCGCGTAGCTAATCTGTAACCCGGAGTCACGCATGTTCAGCCCCTGGTTCAGGCCCTGAGCACCACAACCGACGATAACGATATTCCAGTCTTTAATAAAATGACAGCCATCGCTGAATTCGCTTTTATCCATAAAGCGGCACTGGCCTAACTGCTGTAACTGCTGGCGTAAACTCAGGGTATTAAAATAATTGCTCATATTCGCTCTCAGAATTCAGATTAACGGGTAAGCCTGGCTTAGCTGACACCGCGCTGCCCGTTTAGCATTAAGGGGCATCATGACAACATGATGGCGCCTGGGCCTGGCAGACTGCGTTAATAAAGCAATGATAGACACTACTTTTAATTGCGTGAAGTGATATATTTAAAACTCTGTATTTCATATTATGCAATAAGGATAAGCTATGGATATTCGCAGTGCTCAGTTGTTTCTGCATTTAGCATCCAGCCTTAATTTTGCCAAAACCAGTGAGCAGATGTATGTCAGTCCGTCTACCCTTACCCGGGTAATTCAACGGCTGGAAGATGAACTGGGTACCTTGTTATTTAACCGTGATAAACGTTCTGTTCAGTTAACAACAGCCGGGGTGCGGGTACAGCGTTTTGTCCGGTTATGGCTGGATGAATGGCATCAGCTGCAACTGGATTTGCAGCTGGCCAGCGAACAATTAAGTGGTGAAATCCGGTTATTCTGTACCGTGACAGCCAGCTACAGCCACTTGCCGGCAATTCTGGATAAATTCCGGCTGCAATGTCCCAGAGCTGAAATTAAGCTGACCACCGGCGATGCGGCTTTAGCTTTTGAAAAAATAAAAGCCGGTGACGTCGACATCGCCCTGGCGGCTTATCCGGCCCAGTTACCTTCAAACATGATTTTTCAGCGGATTGCGCAGTTGCCGGTATGGCTGATAGCGCCGGTGATCCCATGTAAAGTAAATGATTTACTAATGAAAGCCCCTGTCAACTGGAATGATATTCCGCTGGTTCAGCCAGATCATGGCCCGGCCCGTTCCCGTTCCGACCAATGGCTGGCAGACAGTCACATCACCCCTAACGTTGCGGTTAAAGTTGATGGCCACGAGGCAATGGTATCTATGGTTGCCCTGGGCAGCGGCGTGGCAGTGGTGCCTGAGCCGGTTATTCAGCATAGTCCGGTGCGCGACCGGGTAAGGATCCTGGATATCAGCTATCAGTTTCAGCCGTTTGAGCTGGGTGTCTGTATGTTACATAAAAAGCGGGAACAACCGCTGCTCCAGGCTTTCTGGCAATTGGCCGCCTCTAAAAAATAAAGCTGCCCCTGGCAGCTTTATCGCAAAGATTGACTGACTCAAAAAAATTACTTAACGACTTTCAGATGACTGCCTTTTTTGGGCTTTGGCGGTTCTGGTGTCTCATCATCGTCAAGCGGCTCAGCAAATAACTCCGCTTCATCGTCTTCTTCCTCAAGGGTAAATACGGTGCCTGCGCCATTTTCTTTCGCATAAATGGCCAGTACCGCCTTTACCGGAATATGCAATGCAAACGGCTGACCACCAAAGCGGGCATTGAAGGTAATGGCATCATTACCCAGCTGCATATTACCAACCGCTGAGGGCAGCACATTCAGCACTATCTGGCCATTCTGCACAAACTGCTGTGGCACTTTTACCTGCGGATAACTGGCATCTACCACCAAATACGGCGTACAGTCGTTATCAACTATCCATTCGTAGAACGCCCGGATTAAATACGGACGATTTGGTGACATTGCCGCCATTACAAGCGCATCCCACGCCGGATTTCCCGCTCTGCATCAGTCAGTGAAGCCTGAAATGCATCACGTTCGAAAATCCGTGCCATATAGTTCTTCAGCTCTTTGCTACCCGGCCCCTGAAATTCGATCCCCAGGCTGGGTAAACGCCACATCAGCGCTGCCATATAACAATCGACCAGACCAAATTCCTCACTCATAAAGAACGGCGTTTCGTTAAAAAGCGGTGCCAGCGACAGCAAACCTTCTTTTAACTCCTGCCGTGCATTATCGGCATCGTCGGCATTACTGAGCACTTTCTCTGCCAGACTGTACCAGTCGTTCTTAATCCGGTACATCATTAACCGGGCCTGACCACGGGCTACCGGGTATACCGGCATAAGTGGCGGATGCGGGAAACGCTCGTCCAGATATTCCATAATAATATCAGCCTGATACAAGGCCAGTTCACGGTCAAGTAATGTCGGTAAGCTGCCGTAAGGGTTCACTTCGTACAAATCTTCTGGCAGGTTATCCTGAGCTACCTGAAGGATATCAACAGTTACGCCCTTTTCAGCCAGCACAATACGCACCTGGTGACTGTACATATCATCTATAGCTGTGAAAAGTGTCATCACAGGGCGTTTATTGGCAATGATCGCCATTTATTCCTCCGGTAAAATAAAAAACGGCAAAGGGGCGCTAAGGCCCCTGGCAACTAAATACTAATTAAATCAATTAATTAGTGAACATCTTTCCAGTATTCTTTCTTCAGCAAATAGGCCAGCACAAAGAAAATCAACAGAAATATCATAACTTTGTAGCCCAGAGCGTGTGCTTCCAGCTTGGTTGGCTCGCCAACATATTCGAGGTAGTTTACCAGATCGGCAATAGCACGATCATATTCCTCTTCACTCAACTCACCACTACCGTCAGTTTTAATGCCAACATAAATCTCTTTAGGCTCACCGTCGACCAGCCGTGTTTCGTAAGTTTTGCTCGGCACGCCCTGCAATTCCTGCAGTACATGGGGCATACCTACCATCGGGAATACCGCATTATTAACGCCAAACGGCCGGCTTTCATCAACGTAAAAGGTGCGCAGATAAGTATATAACCAATCCGGACCCCGTACCCGGGCGACGTTAGTTAAATCAGGTGGGGTGGCACCGAACCATTTCTCACCATCTTTAGCAGCCATGTTGTTAGTGATATGGTCACCGACTTTTTCGCCGGTAAACATCAGATGCTCCATACCCAGCTCTTGTGGAATATCCAGATCAGCAAAGGTCCGTGAATAGCGCTGATATTGCATCTGGTGACAACCCAGACAGTAATTCTGGAACAGCTTGGCACCGTTTTGTAACGAGGCCTTATCGGTTAAATCGATAGGCGCCTTATCCAGTGGTACGGTCGGGCCTGCTGCGATGGCCAGAGAAGAAGCTAATAATGCAACAGCAGACAATAACGTTTTCATCATTAGGTAACCCTCTCTGGTAATGGTTTGGTTTTTTCATTTTTACTGTAGAAGAACAGCAGCACAAAGAAACCAAAATAAGTAAACGAGAAAATCTGAGCCAGTAAGGTATAAACACCCTCAGCAGGCAGCACACCTAAGATACCCAGCGCGACAAAACTGATGCAGAAATTAATCAGGTTAATTCTGTGCAAACCACTGCGATAGCGGACTGAGCGTACTTTACCACGATCAAGCCATGGCAGTAGCGCCAGGGCAACGATAGCAGCAAACATCGCGACAGCGCCCATAAACGGGTGTGGAACTGCGCGCAGAATGGCGTAGAACGGGGTAAAGTACCAGACAGGGGCAATATGCTCCGGCGTTTTCAGCGGATTAGCTGCTTCAAAGTTAGGCGGCTCCAGGAAGTAACCACCGCCTTCTGGCAGGAAGAAAATAACCCAGGCAAATACTAGCAGGAAGCCGGCCACACCAACTAGGTCTTTTACGGTGTAGTAGGGGTGGAATGGGATCGCATCCACAATCACTTTCTTGCCACCGCGGGTAAAATACTGGTGGAAGGTAAACTTTTTATCCGCTTCAGTTTGCTCAACGGAACCGTCGTTATCTTTCTTGATATCGATGCCGTCCGGATTATTTGAACCCACTTCATGCAATGCCATAATGTGCAGGAATACCAGAATAACCAGTACTAACGGCAGCGCAATAACATGCAGTGCAAAGAAACGGTTTAACGTCGCGCCGGAAATCACGTAATCGCCCCGGATCCATAGCGTTAAATCTTCACCGATAAAGGGAATGGTACCAAAGATACCGATAATGACCTGGGCACCCCAGAATGACATCTGCCCCCATGGCAGCAGATAGCCCATAAAGGCTTCAGCCATCAGCACCAGGAAAATCAACATACCGAAAATCCACAGCAGTTCCCGTGGTTTCTGATAAGAACCGTACATCATGCCGCGTAGCATGTGCAGATATACCACAACGAAAAAGGCCGAAGCACCGGTCGAGTGCATATAGCGCAGCAGCCAGCCGTAATCAACGTCGCGCATAATATATTCAACTGACGCGAAAGCGCCTTCCGCTGACGGCTCATAATTCATTGTTAACCAGATACCGGTAATGATCTGGTTAACCAGTACCAGAATGGCCAGCGAACCAAAAAAGTACCAGAAATTAAAGTTTTTCGGTGCCGGATACTGCATAACATGCAGATTCATCTTATCCATGAAAGGCAAGCGGTATTCAATCCAGCTCATCAGATTTTTAAACATCAGACAGCCCCCTCATCTTCACCTATCATTATGGTGTTATCGTCGATGAACATATGTGGCGGTACCACTAAATTGGTTGGTGCCGGTACGCCCTGGAATACCCGGCCCGCCATATCGAACTTAGAGCCATGACAAGGACAGAAAAAGCCGGCACGGATGCCTTCTACCTGCGCTGAAAAATCGTTCGGCAGATAGGTAGGTGAGCAACCCAGATGAGTACAGATACCTACGGCGACGAAAATTTCCGGCTTAATAGAACGGTGCTGGTTCTGGGCATAAGCGGGCTGTTGCTGTATTTCTGAACCAGGGTCGCGCAGTCTGTTTTCTGTTTCTGCCAGCTGTTGCAGCGTTTCGTCGGTGCGTTTTACAATCCACACCGGTTTACCCCGCCACTCTACCCGGATTAACTGCCCTGGCTCGAGTTTGCTTATGTCTGCAGTGACTGCAGCACCGGCTTGTTTAGCCCGCTCACTCGGATTCCAGGATGCAATAAAGGGCACAGCCACTCCTACAGCACCCACGCCTCCCACTACTGAGGTAGCAATGGTAAGGAAGCGGCGGCGACCATGATCTACAGGCGCATTGCTCATCCACTCATCTCCACATTTACGCTTAACTTAAACTAAATTTAAGCGGCTGAATTCCAGCAATTATTATAAGTTTGAAAAATAACGCCGATCATAATGAAAAGCCCTGCTTTACACAAGGTTTAAGCTTGGATCAATCACTAATATATCGGCATAGTGCCGGTTTAAACAGCAACAAAGCGTTACAGTTCAAGGCTTGCGCCATAGTGTATTTCAAAAATCCCAGATATAAAAAAACCCGGCATAAAGCCGGGTTTCGGGTACCTGCAGCGAATTAACGCTTTGAGTACTGTGGACGTTTACGTGCTTTACGCAGACCCACTTTTTTCCGTTCAACCTGACGAGCGTCACGCGTTACAAAGCCTGCTTTACGCAGAGCCGGACGCAATGATTCGTCAAACTCCATCAGTGCACGGGTAATACCGTGACGGATAGCACCGGCCTGACCGCTGATACCACCACCTTTTACCGTGATGTAAAGGTCGAACTTCTCAACCATATCAACCAGTTCTAACGGCTGCTTTACTACCATACAGGCAGTTTCACGGCCGAAGTACTCGGTCAGAGCGCGCTGGTTGATAACAATGTTACCTGAACCAGCTTTTAAGAAGACGCGGGCCGTTGAGCTTTTACGACGACCAGTTCCGTAGTATTGATTCTGTGCCATGTTATGCTCCGATTAAATATCTAAAATTTGCGGTTGCTGAGCAGTGTGTTGATGCTCTGCGCCAGCGTAAACTTTTAACTTACGGAACATAGCGCGGCCTAATGGGCCTTTTGGCAACATACCTTTGATAGCAGTTTCCAGAACCATTTCAGGTTTTTTCGCGATCAACTTCTCAAAATTGATTTCCTTGATGCCGCCTGGGAAACCCGTGTGAGAATAATACATTTTGTCTTTCGCTTTGTTACCAGTAACAGTAACCTTCTCAGCATTGATAACGATGATGTAATCACCGGTGTCAACATGAGGCGTATACTCTGGCTTATGCTTGCCACGTAAACGAGCAGCGATTTCAGTTGCGATACGACCCAGTGTTTTACCGTTTGCATCAACAACGTACCAGTCGCGTTCTACGCTTTCTGGCTTTGCAGTAAAAGTTTTCATCTAAACCTATTCCAAATAAACTTAAGTTACACCTGACATTGCGCAGGGCTGTTGCTAACAATGTCGTAATCGCACCCCTTCGAGTACAAAAACTACCGGGCTAACGGCAGTACAAGGCTGTAACGTAGGCCGGGCGCGGATTATATATTAAACAATTACAAAGATCAGCCCTGTTACTGAAAAAATATCAGAAATATCGCCTGTTATTAACGGTTGTCAGGGTAAATGCGGTAGCGCCAGGTAATCCCGCGACTGCATTTCCTGTAACCGGCTAATACAGCGTTTAAACTCAAATTCGAGAATTCCATTGCTGTACAACTGTTCGAGCGCCACCTCAGCAGAGATAATCAGCTTTACCTGACGCTCATAAAACTCATCTACCAGGGCAATAAAACGTCGGCTGACATCGTCATTCTGGCGGCCCATTTGCTTTACCCCGGCCAGCAATACCGTATGATAGCAGCGGCTCAGCTCCATATAATCGTACTGACTGCGGGCGCTTTCACACAAAGTACTGAAAGTGAACCAGACAATACCATCTGCTTCTGCCACCGCAGCTAATTTCCGGTTGGCGACCTCTATCTGGCATGCCGCCTGGCGAGGCTCCACTGACAGCGCAATAAAGTACTGCTGCAGGTTTTGTTCGGCCTGCTGATCCAGTGGATGATGATAAATTTCGGCCTGCTCCAGAGTTCTCAGCCGGTAATCGATGCCACTGTCGACGTTAAAAATCTGGCAGTGCTGCTTAATCAGGTTAATAGCCGGTAAAAACCGGGCCCGCTGCAAACCATTTCGGTATAAACCGTCAGGCTCAATATTCGAGGTTGCAACCAGAGTAATGCCGCGTTCAAACAAAGCCTGCATCAGGGTGCCCAGAATCATGGCATCGGTAATATCCGAGACGAAGAACTCGTCAAAACAAATAATGTCGGTTTGCTGTTTAAAATTATCCGCCACCTGCTCAAGCGGGTTCTTCACCCCTTTTAATAACTTTAAGTCCTCGTGTACCCGATGCATAAAACGGTGAAAATGGATCCGCATTTTCCGGGTGGTAGGCAGACACTCATAAAATGTATCCACCAGATAGGTTTTACCCCGGCCTACCCCGCCCCAGAAATACAGCCCGGTCAGCGGCTTCACCTGTGGTGTACCGGATATCAGTTTCTGCCACCATGACTGACGTTGCGGTAACTTTTGAACAAAATCATCATACAACCGTTGAAGCTGCTTTACGGCATGCTCTTGTGCTGCGTCGTAGTGGAAGTCCGCTCTGGTTAAGTCTTGCTGGTATTTTTCTGTTGGTGTCATGGTCTGTGATTGGAAACTTTGTTGGTTTAGCGGGCAAAACAGGCGATAATAATAACATGCCTTACCACTCGCGCTAAGAAGTTAAGGTACACTGGTGACAGAATTTACTATTTAGGAGTTGATATGGATCTCACGTTCGCCCTGGCGGGCCTGACAGTTGGTTTAATTGTGGGCGCTATTCTGGCCAGATTATACAGTTTAAAGCAATTTAACAGCCATAAGCTGCAGCAGGAGCTTGATGCCAGCCGCCAGCAACTGAGTCAGTACCGGCAGGATGTGTCACAGCACCTGGATGTGACCAATCAGTTAATGACCCAGTTGCAGGACAACTACTCACGTATCGCCCGTCATGTTCAGCAATCCAAGATGCAGCTGGTAGAGCAACCCGCTGTGACAAAAAATTCTGATTTAAATTACTTGTCAACCGATACCGCTGCCCATATTAAACAATCATTGCATCAGATTGATGAAAAGCGCCGGGTATATTCAGCGGTTGATGAGCAACCCCGAGATTATTCCGGTGAAGCAAGTGGTCTGATTAAAGAGCGGAAAGTCAGCAAATCTGAGTAATACTTCGTTACATACTGCTTGAATATAACGCTGAACTTTTTCGATACCATACCGTTCTTAGTCGCATGTTTGTTTAGGAGACTAATACGCCATGAAAATGAAATTGTCTGTGTTACATGCTGCCATACTGGCAGCCACTCTGGCTGTGCCGGCCAGCTCTGTCCAGGCCGGCCTGCCCTTTTTTACATCCGACAAACAAGAGATGCCGTCACTGGCACCGATGCTGGACAAGGCAACCCCGGCAGTGGTGCATATTTCTGTTGAAGGCAGTCGCGAGGTGCGACAGCGGATCCCGGATGCACTGCGCCATTTCTTCGGCCAGCGCGGTCAGGGCGAGTTGCGGCAGGAACGACCGTTCAGCGGCCTTGGCTCCGGTGTGATTATCGATGCGGCAAAAGGTTATATCGTTACCAATAATCACGTGGTACAAGATGCCGACAAAATTCAGATAAAGCTAAAAGATGGTCGCAGCTTTGCTGCCAAAAAGCTGGGTGCTGATCCGCAAAGCGATATTGCACTGCTACAAATTGAAGCAAAAAACCTGGTCCAAATCCCGCTGGCCGATTCAGACAAATTGCGGGTGGGTGATTATGCCATCGCTGTAGGCAACCCTTTTGGTCTGGAACAAACCGTCACGTCAGGCATCGTCAGTTCACTCGGACGCAGCGGTCTGAATATGGATGGTTTTGAAGATTTTATTCAGACCGATGCCGCTATTAACAGTGGTAACTCCGGCGGCGCCCTGCTGAATTTACGCGGCGAACTGATTGGTATCAATACTGCCATTCTCGGCCCCAGTGGCGGCAATGTCGGTATTGGTTTTTCTATTCCTTCAAATATGATGAAAAGCCTGGTTGATCAGATCCTGGAGTTTGGCGAAGTTCGCCGTGGCAGCCTTGGCATACGAGGGAATGACGTTAACTCAGAGCTTACTGAAGCGCTTAACTTAGACGTCAGCCGTGGCGCTTTTGTTAACGAGGTAATTCCTGGCACCGCTGCTGCTGAAGCCGGCCTGAAAGCCGGTGATGTCATTATCAGCATGAATGGCAACCGTATCCAGAGCTTCAATGAGCTCAGAGCGAAAATAGCGACTTTAGGCGCAGGTCGCAAAGCTGAACTGGGCATATTGCGTGATGGTAAAGAGCGGAAAGTACAGGTCACGCTGCAACAGCTGACCGCCGCACCTGTTACTGCAAATCAGCTGCATCCGATGTTACAGGGAGCAACCTTAAACAATAGCAGTCAGGGCGTGGAAATCACTGAATTGGCCAGTGGCTCGATAGCCGAACAGGTTGGTTTACGCCAGGGCGATGTTATTGTTGGCGTTAACCGGCAGCGGGTCACGGATCTCAGTGAACTACGGCAGATCCTTGCTGGTAGTCAGGGTGTCGCTGCCTTGTATATTCGTCGCGGAAAAGAAGATCTTTATATTCTGCTAAGATAAGTGCTGGTCGCTTAAGCAGTAGCTAAGTCGCTACTGCTTAAGCATAATAAATGCTATGCTAGCACTACTTATTGTCCGGTAACCAGACTACTGCTGTGCGAAATTTCTTGTTCTTTATCCTTAAAAGTGTTGCTTATGGCCTGGCGCTGGCGTTGGTCATTTTATTGTTTCTACCAAATGTGACTGGTATCAGCCTGCCCAGCTGGCGCAGCAACGCGGAACAAGCTGAACCACCACCGGTGTCCTACGCCAGAGCAGTCCGACTTGCTGCGCCAGCCGTGGTCAATGTCTACACCCGCAGCAGAGTGATTGATCCGCGGGGTTTTCAGCCCCGCTCTATTGAACGGCAGGAACTGGGCTCCGGCGTGATTATGAGCGCCAAAGGCTACATATTAACCAATCACCATGTTGTTTCCGGTGCTGATCATATCGAAGTTGCGTTGCAGGATGGCCGCTGGCTTGAAGCAGTTTTAATTGGCCAGGACGTTATCTCAGATTTAGCCGTACTCTATGTTGAAGCAGACAACCTGCCTGTTATCCCTCAGGATACCGAACTCGACCCGCAGGTGGGTGATGTGGTACTGGCCATTGGTAATCCGCTTAATCTGGGACAGACAATTACTCAGGGCATCATCAGTGCTAATGGCAATAATGGCTTAAGCTCCAGAGGTTATATCGATTTTATGCGGATGGACGCCGCGATTAACAAAGGCAACTCCGGCGGTGCGCTGGTTAACACAAACGGTACCTTGGTGGGCATTAACGCGGCGGCTTTTCAGCTGCAAAACCAGGAAATCCAGGGAATATTCTTCGCGGTGCCCTATCAGCTGGCGCAGAATATTATGCATAAACTGATAAAACATGGCCGGGTTACCCGCAGTCATCTGGGTGTATCGGGTGATGCGGTCGTTAACGCCGCCGGCGACAGGCTGGTTTCCACCGGCCAGAAGATGTATGGTCTGGCGTTAACAGCAATTAATCCGGGCGGGCCTGCTGATGAAGCTGATTTGCGGGTTGGTGATGTTATTCTGAAAATCGCCGGTGAGCAATTTTCGGATACCCGTCAGGCTCTTAACCTGATCGCTGAAACAGCTCCCAACACGGAACTGATGCTGACCATTGATCGCAATGGTCAGATCCTGGAAGTACCAACTATTGTCCGGGAGCTGCGTCGCGGCTGACACAACAGCGGCAGAGCGGCTGGCGCGTCAGGCGGCGTCTACCCGCTCTATTTTTGCACCGAGCTTCTGCAGTTTGTATTCAATACGCTCATAGCCCCGGTCAATATGATAAATACGTTCGACCAGAGTCTGCCCCTCAGCCACTAAGCCGGCAATCACCAAACTGGCCGAGGCACGCAAATCTGTCGCCATAACCTGTGCTGCCATTAGCTTCGGACTGTGCTGGCATACTGCAGTATTGCCTTCCAGCCGGATTTTCGCTCCCATTCGCTGTAGTTCAGGCACGTGCATAAAGCGATTTTCGAAAATGGTTTCAGTAACGACACCTACCCCTTCAGCCACCACATTCAGCACGGTGAACTGTGCCTGCATATCGGTGGGAAAGCCCGGATGAGGCACTGTTTTCACATCAACAGAACTCAGCTTTCTACCGGTCATATTCAGTCTGATCCAGTCCGGGCCAGTGGTAATGTCAGCCCCGGCTTCGCGCAGCTTGTCTAATACCACTTCTAACTCTGATGGATCAGCACTGGTACAGGTCACGTCGCCACCGGTGACAGCAGCGGCCACCAGAAAAGTGCCGGTTTCAATCCGGTCAGGCAGCACCCGGTGGACCCCGCCGTGCAGTGCACTGACACCTTCAATCCGGATAGTGTCGCTGCCCGCACCGCTTATTTTGGCACCCATCGTATTTAGGTAACTTGCTAAATCGACCACTTCAGGTTCACGGGCGGCATTTTCAATAACCGTTGTACCGTCGGCCAGTACTGCTGCCATTAACAGGTTTTCAGTACCGGTAACACTGACCATTTCCATAATAATATGGGCGCCTTTCAGACGGCTGGCCCGGGCTTTGATATAACCGTTTTCAACCTGAATTTCAGCACCCATCTTGCGCAAACCATCAATATGCAGATTTACCGGTCGCGCGCCGATAGCGCAACCACCCGGTAATGACACCTCTGCCTGACCAAACCGGCTGAGCAGTGGACCCAGCGCCAGGATCGACGCCCGCATGGTTTTTACCAGTTCATAAGGCGCGTACTGATTACTGATCTGGCTGGCATCGACAGTCACACTGTTTGTGTCTACCGATAATTTAGCGCCAAAGAGTTGCAGCAACTGATAAGTCGTTTCAATATCTTTCAGCTTAGGCACATTGGTAATGGTGCTGGGTTGCTCAGATAAAATACTGGCGAACAGAATAGGTAAAGCAGCATTTTTTGCACCGGAGATAATTACCTCACCTTGCAAAGGACCACTGGCAGTAACGCGGAATTGTTGCATATTATTCTTACACAGGTGGGTTTAAAAGTTTTTCTCTGCGCCATTGTTCCGGCGTAAAGGCCTTAATGCTCACAGCATGAATGCTACCGTCAGCGATTGCACTCATTAGCGGTGCGTAAATCATTTGTTGTTGTTTTACCCGGCCAACATCGGCGAAGCAGCTGCCTATCGCAGTAACACTATAGTGCGACCCTTCAGCACGTACATATACTTCAGACAGCTGTAACTGTTCTGTCAACAGCTGCTCAATTTGTTTAATCTCCACACTACACCTTAATCTGTAATTGGAAGCAGGTCCGTTACACCACTGACTTTGGCTAAAGCCAGTAACTGAGCCGGAACCTTACTGAACTCAAGCTGCAGGTCCTGCCTGCGAGCCTTACCAAGCTGCTGGATTAACCAGGCTAATCCTGCTGAGTCTACATTGCTTAGGGCAGAAAAATCAAAGATTACCTTGCCACTGAGGCTATTTAACAGTTTAAAAGGTGAATAGAGCATTAATGTATCGCGATTAAGCTCACCGCTGAACGTTAAGGTATTCTGTTGCTGTTCAATTTTCAGTGCCACTATCTTACTCCGGCACTTTAATTGGTTCTTTTGCTTTTTCCAGCAACAGTTCGGTAACCCTCGCGACGCCCTGTTGGCGGATAAGGTTACTTAATTCGGCACGTTTGCTGTCTAGCAGCGAGATGCCTTCGGCAACCATATCGTATACCAGCCAGTGCTCTGAACCCCGGTTACGGCGTAATTTAAAATCGATTGTGATATCTGGTTTGCCTGGATCAATAACCCGGGTCTTAATAGTCATAATACTCTGATTTTCCGGAGGACGGGCCGGTTGAATAATCACTTTCTGATCCCGGTAGTACGTTAGTGCGCCGGCATAAGAGGCCACCATATAATCTTCAAAAGCGGCAACAAAATTCTCAAACTCTTCCCGTGGCAGTTCCCGCAAATTGACCGACCGGCCAATAACAGTTAACGCAGCGTAGCGACTGTCAACGTAGGGCACCAGTTCTTCGTTAACAATAACCCGTAAGTGTTCCTTGTCGCTGGCAATCAGCTGCTGATCTCTGGCAATTCGCTGAAATGTTTTATCAGCAACCACCTCCATCATTTTAAATGGGTCGCTGTACTGCTCAACCTGATGAGCTGCATTATTCTGGTCTGCTTCACTGCTAAACGCCGCAACTGGTGATACCACCAACGCAACCAGCAACAGGGCACTGCCCGATAAATATTTCACAGTTAATTCCCCCGGTTAAACAAGAACTGGCCAATGAGTTCTTCAAGCACTATCGCAGAGCGTGTGTCCTGAATAGAGTCACCGTCGCCAAGTATTTGGACTGTTTCATCAATAAAGCCCGGTTGCAACCCCAGATACTGCTCACCGAGCAGACCTGACGTTAAAATTGCGACCGAACTGGTCTCAGGAAAATTACTGTATTGTTCATTAATTTCCATTTTAACTACCGGCGTGTAATACACCGTATCCAGTTCAATTGAGGCTACCCGGCCAACAATGACACCACCGACTTTAATTGGTGAACGCACTTTTAAGCCGCCAATATTTTCAAATTTAGCGTACAGTACATAACTCTCACCTGAACCGGTGACACCCGCATTGGCTACTTTTAACGCCAGCATCAGAAATGCTGCCGTCGCCAGAACAATAAAAGTGCCTACTAAAATCTCGATTTTCCTTGTGGTCATTTTATCCACCAAACATTAATGCAGTTAATATAAAGTCAAAGCCTAAAACAGTGAGTGAAGCAGTCACCACGGTCTGGGTAGTCGCGCGGCTGATACCCTCTGAGGTAGGGATCGCATCATAACCTTTGTGCAAGGCTATCCAGATGACGATGACCGCAAAAACGATACTTTTTATGACACCATTTACCACGTCCTGATGTAAGTCAACATTCGCCTGCATCGTTGACCAGTAACTGCCGCCATCGACGCCCAGCCAGTCAACACCAATTAAATGGCCGCCAAGAATACCCACCGCAGTAAATACCAGCGCCAGCAGGGGCATACTGATTACCCCAGCCCAGAAGCGGGGGGCAATAATCCGGCGCAGCGGATCGACTGCCATCATCTCCATACCTGACAATTGCTCAGTCGCTTTCATCAACCCTATTTCTGCCGTCAGCGCACTGCCGGCACGGCCGGCAAACAATAATGCCGTAACGACAGGACCAAGCTCCCGCAGCAGGCTCAGGGCAACAAGGGGGCCGAGCATTCCTTCAGCGCCAAACTTAACCAGAACGGTATACCCCTGCAGCGCCAGCACCATGCCGATAAACAAGCCTGAAACCACTATAATTAATAGTGATAACACACCGATAACGTATAACTGTTTAACAAGCAGCGGAAAGCCTTTGCGAAAATCCGGTTTCCCCACCAGCGCCCCAAACAACATAATACCTGACCGGCCAAAGCCAGCGATATTATCAATCGTGCTCCGGCCAAGGCTTTGCAGTTTGTCTGTAATCACCTGGCAAACTCCATTAATTCATCTTCAAACGCATCTGCCCGGTAATGAAATGGCACAGCACCATCTGCCTCGCCCTGCAAAAACTGTTGGACTAACTCTGATTTATCCTGACGTAACTGCTCTGGGGTACCGTGCCCTATCACTTTTTTTTCTGCAACCACATATACATAGTCGGCAATGCTCATTACTTCTGTTACGTCATGCGATACCACTATGGACGTTATACCCAGCGCATTGTTTAATTCTTTTATCAGCCGCACAATCACACCCATTGAAATCGGGTCCTGTCCGGCGAAGGGTTCATCGTACATAATCAACTCAGGGTCGAGCGCAATCGCTCTTGCCAAAGCTGCCCGTCGCGCCATGCCCCCTGACAGCTCCGCCGGCATAAGGTCACGTGCCCCCCTTAAACCAACAGACTCCAGTTTCATTAAGACGATAAGCCGGATTATCGACTCCGGTAACCGGGTGTGTTCACGGATCGGAAAGGCAACATTGTCAAACACTGACATCTCAGTAAACAAGGCACCGCTTTGAAATAACATGCTCATTTTTTTCCGGGCCTGATATAACTCAGCGCGGGACAATGCCGGAATATCCTGACCGTCAAACAAAATATGACCGTCATCTGGTTTCAACTGGCCACCAATTAACTTCAGCAGCGTCGTTTTACCAATGCCACTGGGCCCCATGATCGCCGTCACTTTCCCTCGCCGTACCTGCATGCTCATGCCGTCGTAAATCAGATTACTGCCACGGGAAAAGCGTAAGTGCTGGATATCAACCATAATATCTGACAAATTGGACTCCACCTGAAAACAACCGCTATTGCGGCTTCACCAAACCTGGTGTAACGCTTGCCTACTTTCATACACGAGTGTATGTTTTCAATCTCATACCTAAGAAACAATACGGTCTGACATCGGCATATTGTAAAGGTATTGCCCGGTAAAGTCGTTACAAAAAATCGTAACAAAGTGTGCGAAATAATCGAAGAGACGCCCAGCCGCAGGTTTTTTTGCAATTACCGGCAATAACGCGGAAAATAAAGCTAACATTACCCGTAAATTACAGGACAAGTCAGTGTCACCTCTTTTACTCGCTATTTTTTTTGTCGTTGTCGGCCTGGTGTTATTAATATGGAGTGCCGATCGCTTTGTATTCGGCGCGTCGGCTATTGCCCGTAACAGCGGCATTTCTCCGATGGTCATTGGCCTTACTATTGTGGCAATGGGTTCTTCTGCCCCGGAGATGCTGGTGTCTGCAACCGCCGCCTGGCAAGGAAAACTTGATACCTCTGTCGGCAATGCGATTGGGTCAAACATTACTAATATTTTGCTGGTTATAGGTGCTGCAGCCTTATTAAAACCGATTGCTGTATCGTCATTAACCTTACGTCGGGAATTTCCGCTGCTGCTGATTTGCACACTCTTTGGTTATTATTTGTTATCTGACAATTTATTAACCCGCTTTGAAGGTGTCGTTTTACTGGTTGCCTTTATCAGCTTTCTGGCATTGCTGGTATATTGGGGCAAACATGCCACCCCGGACGATCCCTTGATAGCAGAAATCAATGCTGATGTGCCAACCATACCGGTATCGACATTAAAAGCTGTGATTTGGGCAATTATTGGCCTGGGATTATTGCTGGCAAGTTCACAGCTTCTGGTGCATGGCGCAGTAACGATTGCCCGCTATGCGGGTTTGAGCGATCTGGTGATTGGACTGACGATTATCGCCATAGGCACCAGCCTGCCGGAGTTGGCAGCCAGTATTATCGGCATTTTAAAGGGTGAAGATGATTTAGCGCTCGGTAACATTATTGGCTCAAACATTTTCAATATCCTGGCAGTACTGGGTATAGGCGCAGTGATCGGTCCGGGTATTCTGGATGTCAATGCCGGGGGGCGTGACAGTTATGTCATGATCGGTGCAACTATTCTGATGTTGCTGATGTCAGTAAGACTAACCCGCATGCAGCGAATTAACCGGACAGAGGGTGCTATACTGCTGGCTGGATTTGCCGGCTATCAATATCTGCTGTTCTCGCAGGTGGCGTAATTTTTATATCCTTATGGCAAAAAATATGACCAACATTTTTAGTCACCGCGCCCTACAAGTGCTGCAAATAGAAGCCGCAGCAGTAAGTCAGCTGGCGCAGTACATCAATGCTGATTTTGAACAGGCTTGTCAGCTGCTGTTTAACAGCAAAGGTAAAGTTATCGTAATGGGGATGGGGAAATCAGGGCACATTGCCAATAAAATCTCTGCGACTCTGGC
Organism: Arsukibacterium sp.; assembly: GCF_033722355.1. Classification (GTDB taxonomy): domain Bacteria; phylum Pseudomonadota; class Gammaproteobacteria; order Enterobacterales; family Alteromonadaceae; genus Alishewanella. The sequence continues at coordinate 27,350 of NZ_JAWVZF010000014.1, forward strand.
ATCAACCGGCACCCCGGCCTTTTTTGTGCATCCGGCGGAAGCCAGTCATGGTGATTTGGGCATGCTTGCAACCGGTGATATTGTGCTGGCCATTTCCAACTCAGGTGAAACCGCCGAAATATTAACTATCCTGCCGGTGATCAAACGGCTGGGCATTACCCTGATTAGTATGTCAGGCAACCCGCAGTCTACGCTGGCAAAGTTATCTGATATTCATTTATGTGTCCGGGTGGAACAGGAGGCCTGTCCGCTTGGGTTGGCTCCAACTGCCAGCACAACCGCCACCTTAGCAATGGGTGATGCACTGGCTGTTGCTTTACTTGATGCCCGCGGGTTTTCTGCTGATGATTTTGCCTTGTCACATCCGGGTGGCAGCCTTGGCCGCAAGCTGCTGTTGCGATTAAGTGATGTTATGCATAAAGATGAACAGGTACCAATCGTGCCCCGCCATGCCACTATTAAGGAAGCGTTGCTGGAGATATCCGAAAAAGGCCTTGGCATGACTGCCGTGGTAAATGAGGACAAGAGTCTGGCCGGTATTTTTACCGATGGTGATTTACGACGTATTCTGGATTTGAGACTGGATATTCACAGCACTGCGATTGAACAGGTGATGACATCCCCCTGCACTACGGCCACTGCTGAAATGCTGGCAGGCGAAGCGCTGAAAATTATGCAACAGAAAAAAATTAATGGGTTATTGATAATCGACGACAATCAGAGGCCTGTCGGCGCCATGAATATGCACGATTTATTGCGGGCAGGGGTAATGTAAATGTCGCTCTTTGCAGAGTTATATCAACCCGTTACCGAAGACATTCTGAGCCGGGCCAGCAATGTTAAGCTACTGATCTGCGACGTAGATGGGGTATTCTCCGATGGCCGGATCTATCTGGGTAACGATGGCGAAGAGCTGAAGGCATTCCATACCAGAGACGGCTATGGCATTAAAGCGTTGCGTCATGCCGGTATTGAGGTTGCGATTATTACCGGCCGCACTTCTGCTATTGTTGAGCAGCGGATGCGCTCACTGACGGTATCCTATATATTTCAGGGACAGGAAAATAAACAGGCCGCGTTTGCCAAGCTGCAACAGCAGCTGGCATTGCCCCCCTCGCAGATTGGCTATATCGGCGATGATTTGTCTGACTGGCAGGTAATGCAACACTGTGGCCTGGCCGTCGCGGTGAAGGATGCCCATCCTTATTTATGTCAGCGGGCCCATTATGTCACGTCACTGCCCGGTGGCTTTGGCGCCGTGCGGGAGCTGACTGATTTACTGCTGATTAGCCAGCAGCAGTTCGAGCAATTTGATGGCAGCAGCTCATGAAAAAGGTACTATTTTTACTGGTCCTGGCATTGGTATCGACAGCAACTTATTTGTGGTTTAGTCCAACCGATTCATCTGATGCCAGTTACGCAGACCGTGAACTGTTACCTGACTATATCGCTGAACAGGTAACCCGGACACTTTACGATGAACAGGGATTTGTTGCTGACCTGATTCAGGCCGACCGGCTGGAGTTTTTTGAACGATTAGGGTTTACCCAATTCGAACAGCCCAGATATACGTTATTTGATGCAGAACACCAGGCGGCCTGGGCTGTCACCAGTCAGTTTGGTATTTGGTTACCGGAAGATAAGATTATTCTTGAACAGGATGTCAATATCAGTAACATCAACGGTAGCGAATTGCTTGAGCGGATACAGACGGCTAATCTTGAGTTATTGCTACCGGAAAAAACAATACAGACAACAGCAGCGGTCCAGATAATTGGCCAGGGCTTTTATATTAATGGTATCGGCTTGCAGGCAGATTTAACTGAACAGAATTTGCGTATTATCAAGCATCTGGAGACGGTATACACCAATGAACAGAATTAAGTATTTATTTCTCTGTACCCTGTTGTCAGCAAACTGTTATGCGGTTGAAGCCGACTATAGCCAACCCATTGCCATTACTTCAGATGATAACGCTACCTCGATCAAAGAAAATGTTTCTATTTACACTAATAATGTAGAAATCCGCCAAGGCAGCTTAAATATCAAAGCTGACCGGCTGGAAATCAATGCCAGTGCGGGTAAGGGCAATGAGATCTTTTTAACCACGGGTTCGCCGGTGCGCTACAGCCAGTTACTGGAGGGTGAAATACCTGTCACGGCAACGGCGTCTGAAATACGCTATGATCGTGCCAGCCGCACGCTGACCTTAAGTGGTAATGCCCAGCTGACCCAGAGTGGCAGCCAGGTACAGGCGGCTGTTATTCGCTACAATATTGAAACACAGCAAATCAGTGCGGAAAGTGGTGAGCAGAAAAAACGGGTAACCACCATTTTCACTCCGGAGAACAAGGAAAATCCATGAAGTTAGTGGCAGCGCATCTGGCCAAAAGTTATAAAGGCCGGCAGGTGGTGAAGGATGTCAGCCTGGAAGTCAGCGCCGGTCAGATTGTCGGTTTGCTTGGACCTAATGGGGCCGGCAAAACCACCACATTTTACATGATTGTCGGGCTGGTGCCGTCCGATAAAGGCACCATCACCCTAAATGAGCTGGACATTACTTTTGATCCCATTCATGCCAGAGCCCGGGCCGGTATCGGCTATTTACCCCAGGAAAGCTCTATTTTCCGCAAATTAACGGTGTACGAGAATTTGCTGGCAATATTGCAAACCCGTAAGGAGCTCAGTAATACGAAAAGAGAAGAACTGGCCGACGATTTACTGGAAGAGTTTCATATTGGCCATATCAAAAATAGCCTTGGTATGAGTTTATCAGGCGGCGAAAGACGCCGGGTGGAGATAGCCAGGGCACTGGCGGCTGATCCAGCTTTTATTTTGCTGGATGAACCCTTTGCCGGAGTCGATCCGATTTCCGTTCTGGACATTAAAAAAATTATCCAGCATCTTGGTCAGCGTGGGATCGGCGTTTTAATCACTGATCATAACGTCAGGGAAACCCTTGATGTCTGTGAAATGGCTTATATCGTCAGCCACGGTGAGCTGATTGCTGCAGGGCCGCCTCAGGAAGTATTAGTTAATCAGCAGGTTCGTGATGTATACCTTGGCGAGCAATTCAGGCTATAGTTAAGAAAAATAATAAACGCCAGCCTCAGGAGAAAAATAGACGTAAATGAAACCCTCTTTGCAACTTCGGCTAGGTCAGCAACTTACAATGACGCCTCAGTTACAGCAAGCCATTCGCTTACTGCAACTGTCAACCATTGAGCTGCAGCAGGAAATACAGGAAGCACTGGATGCTAATCCATTGCTGGAGAGCGAAGATGAATTTGAAAGCTTCTCTGCCGATCCCGATAGCAGCGATGTTAACGATAACGATGTCCGTTCCGCTGCAGACGAAAGTAATGAGAGTGCCCAGGAAAGCCTGACAGAAATCGGTGAACGTGACAGCAGTGAATCAATGGCCGAGCAATGCCTGCAGGATGACCTGCCGCTTGACAATAACTGGGATGATCTGGTCAGTGCCGCACCGGTCAGCGCCGGTTCTCCCCCTGACGAAGATATGGTATTTCAGGGTGAAACCAGTGAAACCCTGCAGGATTATCTGCGTTGGCAAATGCAGTTAACCCCCTTCTCTGAAACTGATCTCGCGATTGCCGAGATTATTATTGAAGCGATTGATGAAAGCGGCTTACTAACCATAGACGTCGCTGACATACTGGAATCACTTGGCATGCCCGATGTGGAAGAGGACGAAGTGGAAGCGGTAATCAAGCGGATCCAGCTGTTTGATCCTGTCGGCGTAGGTGCCCGGACTATTGCCGAGTGCTTACTGGTGCAACTGCGCCAGTTTGACCCCAATACCCCCTTTTTACAGCAAGCCCAGCATGTCATAAAAGACCACACTGACTTTTTAGCTAACCGGGACTTTCGTTCTTTAATGCGGGTGACTAAACTCAAAGAAGATGAGCTGAAAGAAGTGATGCGGCTTATCCTGAGTTTGAATCCCAGACCAGGTGCCGATGTGATCCGCCAGGAACAGCAATACGTTATTCCGGATGTATCAGTAAGCAAAGTTAAAGGTCGCTGGCTCGTGGAACTTAACCCGGATGCCATGCCCAAAGTAAGAATAAATCAGCAGTATGCGGCGATGTCACGAACCGCAAAAAATACCGCCGATACCCAATTTATCCGGTCTCATCTGCAGGAGGCAAAGTGGTTTCTGAAAAGTCTGGAAAGCCGTAACGAAACCTTGTTAAAAGTCGCTAACTGCATTGTGCAGCAACAACAGGCTTTTTTTGAACATGGCGAAGAAGCGATGAAACCGATGGTGTTAAATGACGTCGCAGAGATGGTTGGAATGCATGAATCCACCATCTCCAGAGTAACAACTCAGAAGTTTATGCACACACCCAGGGGAATATTTGAGCTTAAATTCTTTTTTTCCAGTCATGTCAGCACAGAAAGTGGTGGTGAATGCTCTTCCACGGCAATTCGCGCCTTTATTAAAAAACTGGTGGCAGCTGAAAACCCGGCCAAGCCACTGAGTGACAGCAAGATGGCGGATATTTTATCAGAACAGGGTATCAATGTAGCACGGCGCACCATCGCCAAATACCGTGAAGCCTTGTTTATTCCACCATCGAATCAACGCAAGACCTTGGTTTAGGTCAGCAAAACAGAAGGAAATCGTCTATGCAAATCAACTTAACCGGTCGTCATGTAGAAATTACCACTGCATTAAAAGAGTACGTAGACAATAAATTCGCCAAGCTGGAGCGTCATTTCGATCATATAAATAATGTACATGTGATCCTAAACGTGGAAAAATTGAAACAAATTGCTGAAGCTAAGCTCCATTTGAATGGCGGTGAGGTTTTTGCTGCATCTGAAGACGAAAATATGTACGCCGCCATCGACCAGTTAATTGATAAACTCGATAGGCAAGTTATTAAACATAAAGAAAAAGTAGCACGACACTAAATTAATTATGATCAACTTAAGCGCTATGCTAGCCGAGAACTGCACCAAGAGTGCAGTTCTTTTTAACAGCAAAAAACGAATACTTGAGTATATTGCCGAGCTGGCCCACCAGCGCTTACCCGACATCAGTGAGTACACCATACTTGAAGCGCTGATGACCCGCGAAAAGCTTGGCTCAACCGGAATAGGTGGTGGCATCGCGATTCCGCATGGCAAACTTAAAGCCGTTACTCAACCTATTCTGGTATTTGTTGTCACCAAAGACGCCATCGCCTTTGATGCTATTGATAATCAGGCGGTAGATATTTTTTGTGCCATCCTGATCCCGGAAGAACAATGTCAGGCGCATCTGACCACATTGGCTGGCATAGCCCGGCTGCTGAGCCAGAAAGAGCTGACCCGTAAAATCAGGCATGCAGAATCAGATGAGCATCTGTATGAACTGATTATCGATGCCAGCGAGGTAATGAGCGCATCATGAAACTTCTGGTTGTCAGTGGTCGTTCCGGATCAGGCAAGTCGGTTGCTTTAAGAGTATTAGAAGATCTTGGCTATTATTGCGTCGACAATATTCCCGTGAATCTGTTACCAACGCTGGCTACCACGGTGATGGGTCAGTATGAGCGGGTTGCGGTTAGTATTGATGTGCGAAACCTGCCACAAGAGCCTGATGAGCTTGCTGAAATTCTATCTTATCTGCCGCGTAAGCTCGATCTGACGATCCTGTATCTCGATGCTGACCATGCCAGTTTAATAAAGCGCTTTAGTGAAACCAGACGACTGCATCCATTATCACATCAGGCGATGTCGCTGGACGAGGCTATTTCAAGGGAACAGCAGTTACTGGATCCCATCTCCAGCCGCGCCGATTTATATATTGATACGACCGAGTTAAACGTTCATCAGTTAGCAGAACAACTGCGCGAGCGGATCCTGGGGCAAAAAACCGGCCGGCTGGTGATCCTGTTTGAATCATTCGGCTTTAAATACGGCATTCCCAAGGACGCTGACTTTGTTTTCGATGCCCGGTTTCTGCCTAATCCGCATTGGGAGCCCGATTTAAAACCGCTGACCGGTTTAGATCAGCCGGTAAAAGATTACCTGGCCTCGCAAGCCGTCGTCGCGAAATATACCTGGCAAATTAACACCTTTATCAGCAGTTGGTTGCCTCATCTGGAGCGCAATAACCGCAGCTATCTGACCATCGCCATTGGTTGTACCGGCGGCCAGCACCGCTCAGTCTATATTGCAGAGAGCCTGGCTGAAAGCTATCGCAGTCAGCGGGAAGACGTGCAAATTCGTCACCGCGAACTGGTTCGCCATCATGGCCACTAA
>NZ_JAWVZF010000015.1:0-32570 GCF_033722355.1 Arsukibacterium sp.
AAGCTTACCCAGGGTGTGTCAGAGCGCGCATGGAAACCGAATATCCTGCTGCCGGTTGAAGATCCGCACCGTTTACGTGGCTCGTTCGAGCTGGTTGAGCAACTGGCCTATCCGATGGGATCGGTCAAACTACTGGGGCTGTCGCCGGCCAGTAAAGTCGGCGAATTGCAGGAAAAACTGCTTGATGCCCAGCAGGCGTTAACCGATGCCGGGGTATTTACCTCCTCAACGGTCATTGAATCTGATCGGTTTCCTGATGATGTGCGAATTGGTATGCAGGCGATGGCGGGCTCGTTTTTCCGGCCTAACCTGCTGTTGCTTGAACTGCCGAAAAACAAAGAAACCCATGCTTCGCTGCAAAAAGTGCTGGAAGAGGCCAAACTGCAGCGGATGGGCGCAGCCTTACTGGTGCAGCATGAAGTGGCCGGGCTTGGCCGGCGGCGCAGAGTGAATCTCTGGTTGCCCGACCTTAGCCCTGACTGGAAACTGGAGATGGAGTTTGCCGATATTGACCTTGCTATTCTGCTGGCGTACCGGGTAATGGACAGTTGGGATGCGACCCTGACAGTTATCGCGGCCGTGGAAGACGAAAGCAAGGATAACAAAAAGCAAGCCGAGAAATTTCTGAAGCGCTTAGTCGACCTGGCCCGGTTGCCTGCGAAAACCGAAGTGCATCTGGCAACCGGCGACTTTGGTCGCTATGCCCGCACTGCACCGGAGGCTGATCTTAATATATTCCCGTTACCGGACAAGCTCGATGCCGACTACTTATGGAGCCTGCGCGATGCGACAGGCGCATCTTGCCTGTTTACTCAGGATGGCGGTGATGAGAGCGCGTTAAGCTGATGTAGCGTTGGATATCACCTGAGCAGTTAAAACAATACCGATTAGCCCGTTGCTTAGCTGTATATCAGCGGCAATAAATTCATTATCAGCTGCAATAATTTCAAAATGCCGGCAGCTAAACCGACCTGATATGTTCAGCATGCCAGCCCGTCAAGGATTTCTTGTTATTAGCAAAATAAAGCGTGGCTGGACAAGATACTGATTATTAATGGCGGATAGATTGGCTTATGGCAAAGCGCTAAGCGCATAAAACTCTGGTTTAATTTTTGCAGAAAAGTATTTGATCTAAAATGTTTGCGCTAAGCCGCGCTTTTACCTGGCCAAAGCAGCGGAACACGCATTCAGATAGCTGAAAAGAGGACGAATATTATGAAAAAAGTAACTAAAGCAGATATCAAACGTTTAAATGAAATAGAAGAGGCAGATTTTGTATTAATTAATGTGTTGCCTAAAGATGCTTTTAATAAAAAGCACATCCGCACCTCTATTAATATTCCTTTTCCTGAAAACGACGATTTTGTAACCGATGTCGCCGAGGTGGTGGGTGAAAATAAAAACCATAAAATTATCGTTTATTGCGCCAATAAAGAATGTGATGCCTCGCCTAACGCGGCAAAAACGCTGGAGAAAGCCGGTTTTACACAGGTTTACGATTATGAAGGTGGCATGGCAGACTGGGAAGGTAAAAAACAAGCAGCTTAATTTTCAGTTAGAGTGGATGACCTTTTGTCTGTCAATATGATCCGGCAGCAATAAGCCAGGCTGTATGCCCGGCATGCTGCCGGATAACTAATCAGCTTGTTTTATCCCAGAATCGCCCGGCCTGCCATACCGAACGCGGCGATCATGCCAACCAGCCAGATGGTGGAGCGAGACGTAGCGAAGTTAAACCAGTAGCAGAAGTAATACAGGATGCGGCTGGCAATAAATACCCAACCCAGAATCACGGTCGTGCTGTCGAGCATATTCATGGCAATAGCCGTCAGGACCGCGCAGCCATAGATAATTAATGCTTCAAAACTATTGTAGTGGGCGGCATTGGCTCGTTGACCAAAACCTTTGAGCGCCGCTTGCTGCTCTCTGGGGTTACTGTTGTCATAGCCACCGGCTTTTTGCATGGCAAAGGCCAGAGGGGCTTTGGCTAAGAATGGTAGTAACATGGCGATAAACAGGGTAAGCAGTAATGAACTGAGCATAGTGACATCTCCAATACGCAACTGATTTAATAATCAGCTTAAAGTAAGCCTCGGTCGAGCATACCGCTTAGTGAGTGACCTTGCCAGTTTAAATCTGGTACTCTGTTCAGTGGGCGACAATAAAAAGAACAGCCTGGACAGTTAACCATACTAAAAAGCAACAAGATGGAGCAAATCTGGTGAAGCATTCAATGATTTTTAAGTTACTTTCAATTCCGATTAGCGTGATAAGTTTCAGCCTGATCCTTGGTTGTACCGAAGCGGTTATTCCCCAGCCAGAACAACTGGCAGATAAAGGGGCGCTGGTGCTGGTTGGCGGTGCGCTGGCCGGATCAAACACCGAGGTATATCAGCGGTTTATTGAACTGGCAGGCGGGCCGCTGCAAGCGCGGATAGCCGTAATACCTGCTGCCAGTGGCCAGCCCGTTAAGTATTTTAAGCAATTTCAGCACGATATGCAGCGCTATGGTCTGGATGAAGATCAGATGACCTTGTTCCCTGTTGCGGTCAGCGATGACAAAAGCACCGAAGAGGTTGATGAAAGTGAGTGGCGCCGTGGCGCAACTGACACCCAGCTGGCTGAGCGGCTGAGTCAGTATACGGCGGTCTGGTTTTTAGGTGGTGATCAGTTGAATATTACCGCAACATTAGCACCTGACGGCCAGAAATCAGTGTTGCTCGAGGCGATTTGGGCGCTGTATCAACGCGGAGGGGTAGTCGGCGGTACCAGCGCTGGTGCGGCAATGATGAGTGAAATAATGATTGCTGCCGGCGATTCCTGGGGCGCGCTGACTCAAGGGACGACTGACAGCTACACTGGCATGCAGGATCAGGAAAACGGACCCTTGATGCTGGCGAAGGGGTTAGGGTTTTTCCCCCACGCTATTATTGACCAGCATTTTGACCGCAAAGCAAGGTTTGGCAGATTAATTGTTGCAACTGAGCTGAATAAAGATCGCTTCCCACTGGGCTTTGGTATTGATGAAAATACTGCCCTGGTATACACCGCTCATAATAAAAGTGTGCAGGTTATAGGCGCAGGCGCCGTAACGGCAATCGATGTCAGCAATGCCCGGCGCCTGGCTAACCCTCATGGTTATCACATTGAGGATGTGCGGATCAGCGTGATGCAGGGGGGGGATTATTATCATTTTGATACGGAACAATTTGTCGCTAATCCGCTGAAATCCGCAACCGTTGGCCAGGAGTATCTTAATATCGCAACACCGGTGGTGTCTGGTGTGTTCAGCCGTAACAGCAGGCTCAAAGATCTGCTGACCTTTGACCTGGTGGATAACAAAGGGGCGAGTGAAGTCGTCAGTTATCTGCATCAGGGCTCAGGCAAGGGGTTTACACTCCGTTTCAGCCAGGATGAATTTACAACCGGTTACTGGCAATATCTGGACGGTTTACTCGATAGCGGCAGTGCCTATCGCGTGAAACTGGATATTGTACCGACCGAATTTCAGATAAGTCCGTTGACTGTGACGAGTCAATAATCCGGTTATCATAAAGGCTCCAGTTGATATTGGCCGCTGGCAAACGCCGCGGCCAGTTCATGTGAGCGCTCCAGCACTATCCGCCAGTTAGTCAGACGCTCGGCATCAGGCAGCTTAAAGTCGTTTCTGTCTGGTATTTTGCCGTTGGGTAAACTGGCTATCCAGCTGGCGCTGGGACACAGCAGCACGACATTATGTAAATGCGCCGGCTTTGCCCGGCGCCATTTTAATGCCTTATCGAACCAGCCAGGGGTTAGCCTTGGGTAAAAGTGTGGATAGAGCACCAGACCATGATGACTAAATGGCAGATCAAAATGATAGTCGGTAATACCGCCATCATAATACTGACCCGGGCCTGCGCCGGCAATATCAGTTACCGGTGACAGCACTAACGGAATAGAACCACTTGCCATTACTGCCTGGCGTAAATTAGCCCGGCTTAAAGGCACATGTCGGGTTGGCAAACCGGAATGACAATGAAAAGGCGCCTGACAATGTTCAGGGTGAAAGTGCAGCCGCTGATAAAAGTGCTGCAGATAACGCCGGTTCAGTAAGTTAGCCGCCGCAGCCAGGGTCAGCCCTGTCAGCTGTGCTAATTTCTGCGGATTTCGGTTAAGTCCTCTCGCTTTGGCAACAATCAGGTTTAGCTTCATTACCGGGTTGTCCAGCACTTCTGTCAGCTGCTGTTCGCTCTGAAATACTTCGTCAACAATCGCCGCTGAAATACGGGTCACTTCAGTAATATCAGCACCCGCCGGGTAGCAGATGGTGGAATAGGCTTTGGCAAAGCGCTTTGATGCAGCAACCGGATCGGCCTGGGCGTAGCAGGCAAAACGCCATGCACCGGCCGAGCTGCCAAGCAGATGCAGCGGCCTGGTGCGACCGGCAAAAAAATCGGCCAGCAGATACTGGTCCAGGCCAAACAGGCTGAACCATTTCGGGCCACCACTGGCGCCGACCATAACACTGATATCATCAGAGCGCAGGCCATGCTGTTTAATATGGGCCATAGCACTGGGGCCGGCCAGAACACGGAGGTTATTCAAAACTGCAGGGTTCTCCCATCGCTGCTGTTAACTGTAATAAACTGATATTAAATAGGGCCGAACAGGGTTTTATGCATCCGTTCGGCGTAATCATCAGTCATGCCGGAGATATAATCACAAATTACCCGCATACCCTGGCCTTGTTCATTGGCGCTGTGCCAGCGTTGCTGGGTATTAAGGGGTAATAAGCGGCTGGGATCAGAGGCAAATGCATCAAACAGCTGCAGCAGCATATTCTGGCAGCGGAATCGTGACTGTTGAATTAATGGCTGACGAATGACGCAATTAAACACCAGTTGTTTCAGACTATGCAGCAGCGCCGTTTCGGCACTTGGCAACCGCGCATTGAAACGAATTAACGGCTCTGCTGCCTCTGGCAGGGCCTGATACACCTCTACCGAGGTGATTAGCCGGTTAACCAGCGAACCGATAGCATCTTTTCGGATATGATGCTCGCTGGCGAATAACTTGGCGCCCAGCTGCTGCATGTCATCACCGGTGTAATGCTGCCATTGGCTATAGCTGACATTACCGAGCACTATAGCATCTTCCAGATCATGGACCCCATAGGCGATATCGTCAGCCAGCTCCATGATGGAGGCATCCAGCGATTTAAATCGCGATTTAATAAAAGGCGACTGCGCTAAACTCTCTACCTGTTGGAAGGCGGTACGATCGGCGGTGCTTAATGGCTGTAAAATCCAGTCCAGAATATCAGCGTCGATCTGGAATATTGCCTTTGCTGGTTTCCACTGGTTTAAATTAAGCGGATTATTGCTGTCGGCAGGCCGCGGCAAATTGGGCTGCAATACCGGATATTTTAATAAGCCCAGCAAAGTACGTCTGGCTAAATCCATACCGTGATGCTGGGTGTAGGGTTCTAGTTTGGCAACAATCCGTAATGTCTGGCCATTCCCTTCGAAACCGCCATCAGTCAGCATCTTATAGTTAAGTGCTGTTTCGCCACCGTGGCCAAAAGGCGGGTGGCCAATATCATGGGCCAGACATAACGCTTCCATCAGGCTGGTATCAGGCAGAACTGGCTTAATATCCCCGGCTGCTTTTTTTGCCAGCTGACTTACCAGGCCGGTGCCAATCTGGGCGGCTTCCAGCGAGTGGGTCAGCCTTGTCCGATAAAAATCATTCTGGCCGATACCCAGGATCTGAGTTTTAGATTGTAAACGTCGAAACGCAGCAGAATGTAAAATCCGTGCGCGGTCGCGTTGCCAGGGCGAACGCTGGTCATTGGGGCGGTCGTGGTTGCCCTCTGAGAGTCGCTCAGACCAGATTGCTGACATAACTTTCCTTAATTATGATAAAGCGGCTTAGTGATAACCGTTATAGTACGCGACAAACGATTTTAATTCGAGCACTCGACATTGGTTAAATTGTACTGTATAAAATAACAGTTAAAATTAATCAGGGGCAGCAAAATGGCAGTGGTAATTAAATATATTGTAGAGCGCAACGGAGTAGAAAAAATGACATTCACCTCAAAAGCGGAGGCCGATGCCTATGACAAAATGCTGGACACCGCTGATGAGTTGGCCAGTTTTTTAAGTGCCAGCAGTTTATTAAAAGATGACCAGCAAACGGAAACTCTGGCGCTATATCTGGCCCAGCATAAAGATGCCTTACTGGTAGCGTTAGGTGCAAAAAAACCTGCGAAAGCGCCCGCAAAGCCAGCTGCAAAAGCTGAAACGGCGAAAGCAGAGCCAAAGCTGGAGCAAAAGGCCGATACCACCAAGGCTGCCTGAGCGGGCAGGATTTAGCTGTGGTAATGGCAGCATAGCAATCATTGCACAGCACCAGCCAATCTGACTGGCGCTAACGCGCCAGTTTCTGCCAATAAGCTTTTAGGTCGGTTTTTACCTCCGGTAACAGCAGGTATAATGCCAGAATATTGGGCACGGCCATTAAAAAGATCATTGAGTCAATAAAGTCGAACACCGCCATTACATTGGGCACAGCACCGATTGAAACAATAAAACAAAACAGCACTTTATAAAGCTGGGTTAGCCGTTTGTCGTGCCCGACCAGATAGCGCCAGCCGGTTAAACCATAATATGACCAGCTGATTACGGTGGAAAACCCAAACAGCAATAGCGCGACCATCAGCACCCAGGGAAACCAGCTGACAACCGACGCAAAGGCACCAGAGGTGATCTGAACGCCGTCAAGACCGGGCGTCTGGTAAGCACCGGTTAAAATAATGACCAGAGCAGTAATGGTGCAGATCACCACAGTATCAATAAAGGGTTCCAGCAAGCCGACAAAGCCCTGGCTGACCGGATCTTTAGTCTTTGCAGCGGCGTGGGCAATCGGTGATGAACCGATACCGGCTTCGTTTGAATAAGCCGCGCGCCGAAATCCCTGAATAAGCACCCCGATAAAGCCACCGTAACCGGCTTCAGGCGTAAAGGCCCCCTGGACAATTAACCACAGTGCTGAGGGGATGGCGCTGAAGTGAGTAAACATAACCAGCAACGATGCCGCCAGATAGATGCCACACATTAATGGCACCAGTTTACTGGTTACCCGGGCTATACTTTTTAAGCCGCCAATAATAACCGCCCCGACCAACAGCGCATAGATAACGCCAAACAGCCAGGCGTTGTCAAAGCCGGTCACGCTTTTTACCTGGACAAAACCCTGATTAACATGAACAAAACCAGCTGAACCAAAAATGACAAACACAGAGAATGCCATCGCCAGTATGGTACCGGTCAGCGGCAGATTAAATTTATCCAGGGCCGCTTTAATATAATACATCGGACCGCCGGAGACAGTGCCATCGGGATTAATCTGCCGGTATTTTACAGCCAGGGTGCATTCGACAAACTTGGTAGACATCCCCAGTAAGCCCGCAACTATCATCCAGAACGTTGCGCCGGGGCCGCCTAAGCTAATCGCAATTGCCACACCGGCAATATTACCAGTGCCAACGGTGCCCGATAAAGCCGTGCTCAGCGCCTGAAAAGGACTAATCTCACCGTTGGCAGCAGTGGTTTTATTGCTTTTCAGGAGCCTGACAGCATGGCCGAAGCCGCGAACATTGATAAAGCCCAGATAACAGGTAAATACCAGCGCACCACTGATCAGCCAGATTAAAACCATCGGGATGGCTACGCCGTTAATCTCAAAGGCATAAAAGACGACAGCTGCCAGTTTTGACGTCAGGCTTTCAAAGGCCTGTTGAAAGGAATAATCGATCATTAATATTATTTCGGCGGTATGGATGGCTATATAGTTAAGCAAGACTACTGTTAAATGGAAGCAGAAACAAGAAATTAAATGCAGACTTGCGGTGATTAGTCCGAAGAACACGGTGTTTTCGTTATAACAAATAATGACGTTAACCGCCGCTGCGACGTGCTGCGGCGGTTATGGCCTCTGCGACTTACTGGCTGTAGCCAGGTAAGAAACGACCAAGTTTGCCAAGTGCGGCGGCCAGTTGCTCCTTGTGCGGCAAAAAAACGATGCGAAAATGATCGGGTTCCGGCCAGTTAAAGGCCCGGCCATGTACCAGCAATACTTTGTGCTGGCGCAGAAAATCCAGCACAAATAACTGATCATCTTTAATCGGGATTTTCTTCCGGTCTATTTTCGGAAATAAATACATGGCGCCTTTGGGCCGCACACAGCTTAAACCGTCAATCTCAGTAACCAGCCTGTGAGCTAATACCATTTGCTCATACAAGCGGCCACCCGGTACCACCAGTTCATTAATGCTCTGATAGCCGCCTAATGCCGTTTGCACCGCATGCTGGCAGGGGACATTGGCACAAAGTCGCATTGAGGCCAGCACATTTAAACCCTCAATGTAATGTCGGGCGAGGTTTTTGGCACCTGAAATGAACAACCAGCCAACCCGAAAACCTGCTATCCGGTAATTTTTTGATAAGCCGCCGAATGTCAGCATAACGAGATCGTCAGCCAACGCTGCCGTACTGATATGCTCGGTGCCGTCAAATAACACTTTGTCGTAAATTTCATCGCTTAATACCACCAGCCGGTGTTCACGGGCGATTTCGAGCAGCGCCAGTAAAAAGGGTTGATCATAAACCGCACCAGTGGGGTTATTGGGGTTAATCAGCACTATTGCTTTTGTTCTGTTACTGATCTTCTTTTTAATATCAGCAAGATCCGGGAACCAGTCTTGCTGTTCATCGCACCGATAATGCACAGCTTTACCACCGGCCAGATTTACCGCAGCCGTCCATAACGGATAATCAGGTGAGGGGATTAGCACTTCATCATCATTATTCAGCAGTGCCTGCAGCGACATTAAAATAAGCTCTGACACACCATTGCCAATATAGACATCATCAGCATCGGCGCCTCTGATACCGCGCTGCTGGTAGTACTGTGCCACCGCAACCCTTGCCGGATAAATACCCTGAGAATCAGAGTAGCCCTGTGCTGTGGGCAGGTTATGAATAACGTGTTTCAGTATTTCGTCCGGTGCTTCAAAGCCAAAAGGTGCCGGATTCCCAATATTCAGCTTTAATATCAGATGGCCTTCCTCTTCCATCCTTCTGGCTTCCTGAGCCACGGGACCACGAATGTCATAACAGACGCCATCAAGTTTGGTTGAACGTTCAATTGGTTTCATAGCCGGAACTGGTTTGCCCCCTAAAATAATATCCATCCAGATAGCTAAAACAACAGAGTGTAGTTGTCACATAACCGGGGCTGTTTTGCAATGCAGTGACCACAATTGTTGACAAAATAATGTAAAAAAACAGGGTGAAATATTTTTTAGTTCATTCTGAGCCGGGCAAAGGCTAAAATACCTGTCAATTTCTAAAACAGTAACCGGGTTGGCTGTCTTTGGCTGTCTGGGATACTGCAGAATAACAGTGGTGAGTTTTTGATTAAAAGAAGTGTCATTGTTGCCAGCTGGTGTGTTGTCGCTTATGCAACACTGAGCCCCTTTGTTGGTTTACAGCCAGTACCCCAGCCAGATTCACTCGATGAGTGGCAGCGTCCGGGCAGAATTGCTGCGCTTAGCCAGGCCGATCAACAAAAGGTGTTACAGCGATTGGCCTACACCGAACCGGCAGTGCCGTTTACGCCATTACCTGATTTTAATGCTATCAGGGAAACCAATGCCAAAAAGCGGGCCTTTTTCGATTATTTGCGACCGCATGTCCAGCGCGAAAACAGCAGACTGCGTAACTTACGTCAGCAATTGCTGGTGCTGGCAGAAAAGAAGCAAAAAAACCAACGGCTCAATATTAATGAGTACGCTTTTTTATACAGTCTGTACGATGAATTCCGGATGGACGTTGCTGAGTCCGATCCGCAAATGCTGCAGGAATTACTGAAAAGAGTAGATATTTTACCGGTAAGTCTGGTGTTAATGCAGGCGGCGAACGAATCTGCCTGGGGTACCAGCCGTTTTGCGGTCGAGGGGTATAACTTCTTTGGTCAGTGGTGTTTCCGGGAAGGGTGTGGCCTGGTGCCACTTAACCGGGGGGAAGATCAAAGTCATGAAGTGGCAAAGTTTGACAACCCGGCGCAAAGTATTCGCAGCTACTTTTATAATCTGAATACTTTTCATACTTACGAGGCGTTACGGGACATCCGGGCGCAATTACGGGCAGAGCGCAGGCCAATTCGTGGTGAAGCGCTCGCTGCCGGCTTAGGCCGTTACTCAGAACGTGGTGATGAGTACATCGCTGAAATTAGCAGTATGATCCGGTTTAACCGCCGGTTTCTGGAAGATTAAACCGGCTGTCTGCTTTTGTCACTAAGATAACTGTACGATGTTAAATCCGTTAGCCAGACTGCTCGAGTCTGGCCGGATGCCAGTGTCATCAGTATCATCAGTATCATCATTAACAACCAGTCCCACCGGAACAGCCGGTACCGCCATCCGGTCAAATGCGGTATCGCCTTCAACGGCATTAGCGTTGTCTTTTACAATGCCGGCAAAATCAAATAAACGATGATCTGCTAAATGAGACGGTACGATATTCTGCATCGCCTGGAACATGGTTTCAATTCTGCCCGGAAAGCGTTTGTCCCAGTCTTGCAGCATTTCTTTAACCACCTGGCGCTGCAGCCCATCCTGAGAACCACATAAGTTACAGGGAATAATGGGAAACTGGCGCGCCTGCGCATATTTTTCAATATCTTTTTCTTTGCAATAGGCTAACGGCCTAATCACGATATGCTCGCCATTATCGCTTATCAGCTTCGGTGGCATCGACTTCATTTTGCCGCCATAAAACATATTCAGGAACAGGGTTTCCAGCATATCGTCACGGTGATGGCCCAGGGCAATTTTAGTCGCGCCAAGCTCTTTCGCAGTCCGGTAAAGGATGCCGCGGCGAAGACGTGAACACAGAGAACAGGTGGTTTTGCCCTCGGGGATTTTTTCTTTTACGATGGCATAGGTATCTTCAGTAACGATTTGATAGTCGACGCCAATGCCGGCAAGATAATTCGGTAACACTTCAGCAGGAAAGCCAGGTTGCTTCTGATCCAGATTAACAGCGACAATACTGAAGCTGATGGGAGCAGACTGTTGCAGGTTCAACAGAATATCCAGCATGGTATAAGAGTCTTTTCCGCCAGATAAGCAAACCATCACTTTATCGCCTTCGCTTATCATGCCAAAGTCGCTGATAGCCTGACCCACGCCGCGGCGCAGCCGCTTGTGCAGTTTATTTAAATTATATTGGGCTTTTGCTTGTGCTGCGTGCGACATAACTTCTGAGATCCTGCGGAAAAATGGCGCACATTATAACCAAGTGTGCGCCATTACCATAGGGCGGATTTAGTGTTTTGCTAACGGACTGACAAAGTTTGCCGGTTTTAACGCCAAAACGTCGCAGTCGAGCTGATCAATTAAGTGTTCGGCAGTATTGCCGATAATGGCGGCAGAGAATCCGGTACGGCCAATGGTACCAATTACCACCATTTCAGCATCCAGTTCAGTCGCCAGTGCCGGGATAATATCCTCTGGCATACCTTCCAGTACATGAGTATCTTCTTCCGCCATATCAAAGTCGCGGGCCAGTTCGGCGACCGCATTTTCATGATGGCGGCGCATGGCTGAGTTATATTGCTGGGGATTAAACTCCGGGATCTCGATGGCAATATTGACCGGTGTACCGGGAAATGCATTGACCAGGTGCACCTTACCTTGCAATACCCTGGCCATGGCTTTAGCGTTACTGATCACCCGCTGGTTTAGTGACTGATGATGTTCCTGTTCGCTGCCGGCATTAACTGCAGCAATAATATTGCCATCTTCAGGCCATTCATGCTCTTTAACCAGTAAGACTGCGCAGGGACACTTACGTAAAATATGCCAGTCAGTAGGAGTGAATATCATTGATTTAAGCACGTCATGATTGTGGGTGCCTTTAATAACCAGGTCGAAATTTTGTTCAATCACTTCATGCACTATCGCTTCAAACGGGCGATTATGCCAAACCACCTTTAAACCAATATCTATACCCTGATTTCTGGCATCATTTATCAGCTCGCCTACCCACAGTTCACGGTCATGAATGACAGCCTGGCGCATCGACTCGCGTTCGTCACCCGATAACATAGTGGTCATTTCATAGGAAAAGTCGTACACCGACAAAAAAGCCGTGAGCTTACAAGGTTGTTTCCGGGCTAACTCCAAACCCCGGTTCAGGGCTTTATGCTGGTTATCGGTTGGGTCCAGCACAATTAACACATCACTGAAAACGGTCATTACACTCTCCATGCTAAATTGATAAGGCAGGTAGCAGCTGCAGATGGTTGCTACCGAAAAGTGTAGTCAATAAAACCGCATTGAGGAAAACTTCAGCTTGTGCTAAATCAAATATCCTAACAATTCCCCGCCAGTTGCTGCAAAGCCGCTGAATTATTGATAGTAATGAGTTTGCCATCAACACTGATTAACTGGTCTTTATGTAATTTACTGAGTAACCGGCTGATGGTTTCAACGGTAAGCCCCAGATAATTGCCGATATCGCTGCGGGTCATAGATAAACGGAAGGCTTTGGCTGAAAAGCCCCGGCTGCCAAACCGCTGTGCCAGATGATTTAGAAAGGTGGCTAGTTTCTGTTCGGCAGTTTTCCGGTTTAACAATAACAACATTTGTTGATCGGCCTGAATATCCTGACTCATTAACCGCATCAGTTGCTGACGCAACTTGGGCAACTGATCTAACAGGTTTTCCAGATTGGGGTAGGGGATTTCACATACCATGCCGGTTTCAAGCGCTTCTGCATAGCTGTTATGTAATTCGGTATTAATCGCATCAAAACCGATAACATCTCCCGGCAAATGAAAGCCAGTGATTTGCTGCTCACCCTGCTCGGTCAGGGTAAAGGTTTTAAAGGAACCGGAGCGGATAGCGAACAAGGCTTTTAACGGGGTATTGCTTTCAAACAACATATCGCCTTTATGCAGAGGTCTTTTACGCTGAATAATATCATCCAAACGGCTAAGCTCCTGCTCACTGAGCGAAAACGGTAAGCACAACTGGCTGAAACCACAGTCCTGACAATTAATAGCTGAACGTTGCATAATCTGGTTTCCTGATTGTCCCCGTAATAACTGCTACAGCTTAAAAAACTAGCCTTTTTAAAGCAAGGTATATTGTATAAATACCATAGGTCGCTAATATTGCAGCCGCACTGTATCGCACCAGAGGCCGGTTTTTAAATTTACTCAGATTGCTGGCCAGACTTCCAAACGTCAGCAGGGCGGGAAGGGTACCCAGCCCGAAAAACAACATGATCAGTGCACCCTGGCTGACACTGCCGCTGGCCAGACTCCAGCCCAGAGTGGAGTAAACCAGACCACAGGGTAACCAACCCCAGCACAGACCATACAGGTAAGCTTTAGGCAGACTGTCAAGTGGCATTATCCGCTTACTTACCGGCTGAATTAACGCCCATAAAACCTGGCCACCGCGCTCAAGCAAGGCCAGTCCGAACCATAAACGGGCGATGTAAAGCGCCATCAGCAACAATAAAAAACCTGCTATTAACCTGAGCCAAATCAGCGATATACCTGCCAAAGACATTGCCTGCATGCCAAAGTAACCTACCAGGCCACCCAACAGCGCATAGGTGGTTAAGCGGCCAAGGCTCAATAACAGTTGCATTGCTAATTTCCAGCTGAAACGACGCGCTGGCAGCGCCAGTTGCAAAGCGGCAACAATACCGCCACACATCACAATACAATGACTACTGCCCAGAAAGCCGATTAATAACGCAGCCAGCAAGTCGGCAATCATTGACTGGATTTATCCTGCTGTTGGTTAGTCTTAGCAGAGGATGTGGCCGTTGCCTGCTCCGTTGCAGCGTCAGTGGTATTTTTGGGCTGCGCTTGTTGTTCATCAAATAAAATGCTGAATCCTTCTTTATCCAAATCTTCAAATTGCTTACTGCGTACCGCCCAGAAAAAAATGGCCAGGCCCAGCATGACAAATAAAACGGCGATTGGGATCAGGACGTAAATGATACTCATATGCGAAGAGGCTCATAATGTAGAAGACTCATTTTTTCAGTAGTCTTAATGAATTGGAAACAACCAGCAATGAACTGAAAGACATACCCAGCACAGCGATATAGGGTGACACAAAACCTGCGACCGCCAACGGTATAATCAACAGATTGTAGCCAACCGCCCACGCCAGATTCTGTCGGATCACCCGGGCTGTCTGCTTGCCGCCATTTAGTAAAATTGCCAGCAATTTAATATCAGGTTGTAACAATACCACATCAGCCTGGTTTTTGGACAAATCAGTGCCAGAGTCCACTGCAACCGAGATATGAGCTGCATTAAAGCCAGGGCTATCGTTAATACCGTCGCCGACCATCAGCACTTTATGATTGGCATTGACCAGAGCATCAATAGCCGCCACTTTATCTGCGGGGCTGCAGCCTTGCTGCATAAAATCTAATTTCAGTTCAGCAGCCAGCTGTGCAGCCTGGCCTGAACTGTCACCACTGAGCATACCAACCCGATAGCCCTGTTGCTTGAGCTTAGCAATCAGTTTTGCTGTGCCGGGGCGCAGATTATCGGCCAGGGTAATAGCAGCAACTAATTGCTGGTCCAGCGTGACAAAAACGTTTGCGTTAGCCGCGCTGTTATCCTGCAGCTTGTTTATCTGACAAAAAGCGGCACTGCCTGCCTTTAGCAGCCGGCCTTGCCAGTGGCCACTGATACCCTGACCAACACTGATGGTGATCTGTTCTATCAGCAAGGTTTTTTGCAAACTTGTTTTAAAGGCTCTGGCAATCGGGTGCTCGGAATGCTGTTCGAGATTGGCAATAAGATTGAGTAAATCTGCGTTGCTAAGATCATCAGCCGATGCAGTCTGATAGCGCTGTATATTAACAATACTAAAGCGGCCTTCGGTCAGCGTGCCTGTTTTGTCAAAGATAATATGGCTCAATTCCGGCAGCGTTTCTAATGCCTGAGCGTTTTTGACCAGAATGCCCAGTCGGTTTAAGCGCGATAGCGCACAGGTGATAGCCGTTGGCGTGGCCAGGCTCAATGCGCAGGGACACGTGGCGACTAACACTGACAGGGTAACCCAGAATGCGCGGTCGGCATCAAGCCAGAAATACCACAGCGCGAAGGTGCCGGCGGCAATCAGCAATAGTCGCTCGACAAAATAACGGGCCAGCCGGTCGGTTTTCTCCACCAGCCGGGGTTTACTGTGTAACGTTTGTTGTTGCAGCTGGATTATCTGGCCAAGGCGGGAGTGGGCAAGGGCACTGGTCACTTTTACGGTCAGCAGGCCATCGTGATTAATGCTGCCTGCCAGCACAGGATCGCCGGGCTTGCGACTGATAGCAGTGTATTCGCCTGTCAGCATCGACTCATCTACCGTACTGCTACCCGTTATAACAACGCCATCTGCAGGAAGGGTTTCACCGGGTTTCACCAGAATAAGATCATCTGCATGCAAACGACGGGCAGAAACGACCAGTTGTTGTTCATCTTGCAGTAAGGTAGCCGATACCGGCATAATTTTCAGCAGGTTACTGGTAGCATCCCGAGCCTGAGCCCGGGCGCGGTACTCAAAAAACTTACCGAGTTGCAATAGGAAAGTAAACATACAAACCGACTCAAAATAAACCTCTCCGGTTTGCATAACGGTGGCATACGCCGAGGCGAAAAACGTGTAATAAATTGCCAGGCTTACCGGCACATCCATATTCAGCTGCCGCGCTTTAACACTCCGCCAGGCGCTGCTGACAAACGGCAGTGCCGCATAAAATACCACCGGCAGCGTCAGCAGCATGCTGATCCAGCGCAGATAGCCCTGATGCGACTGTTCAATACCACTGTATTCACCGAAATACAGTGCAAACGCCAGCATCATTACCTGCATTGTCATAATGCCCGATACCGCCAGACGCTTTAGAAACCGGTTCAGCTCAGCTTTAAACTGACTTTCCTGTTCATCGGCCACGAAAGGGCTCGCCTGGTAACCAAGCTGATTAATCAGTAACAGTATTTCACTGAGCGCTAACTGTCCAGGCTGCCAGTTAAGCAGTGCCCGCTGGGTAGAAGAGTTAATACTGATTTTATTAACAGCGGGTTGTTTATTCAGATGTTTTTCTATCAGCCAGGCACAGGCAGCGCAGCTCATGCCACTGATAGCCAATTCCAGTTCAGTACCATCTTGCTGAGGCTGACTTATCTCTGCCAGCACATCGGCGCTGTCGTATTGCTGCAAACTGCTTCGAAGCTCGTCTGGAATAAGCTCGGCTTTAGCCGCTGCCTCTGTTCTGAATTTATAATAGTCAGCCAGGCCGCTGTCGATAATAGTCCTGGCCACAGCCTGACAGCCAGCGCAACAGAACAACGCGGGTTGGTCATTAATTGTTAACTGAAAACGCTCACCGGTAACTACCGGCTCAAGACAATGAAAACAGCTAAGTGTTGTCAACCCGGCCTCTGCTTATCTTCAATTAATACCCAAGCTTAATTTCCTGTACAGCAGGCAGCTCGAAGGTGGCTCGTAATTTCCATTCATTGCTGTCATCACTGACATTCAGCCGCCATTTCCCGGTCGGTGTCAGGGGCAGGGTAGCAACATAGAGTAATTCACCGCTGCGCATCGCATCGACGGCAAAATCCTGAGCGGCCAGTGTCGGGTGATAAAAATCCAGATGAATGCTGTCATCCAGCACGGCATTTTCAGCAAAACGCACCACAGCCCGGTTACCGGCAATCAGCACGGTGGCATTTAAATTGCGCAGGGCCGCCTCACGGTATTTAGCTAACTGTAAATTGATGCTTCTACCGGCTTTATAGTAATCGTCAATCACCAGATCAGGTTGTTGCTGATTCATCAGTACCACGGCATATATTGCCCGTAACGCAGTAAAAACCGGGATGGCAATCAGGATCCAGGGCCAGACTTGCTTGTACCAGGGTTTTGTATCCTGCTGCATTATTACCTCATATTTCATAATACTAAGCCCCGATACGGGGCTTAGTAGGTATTAGCCTGATTTTTCCCGAAAATGCCCGCTTAACGCTGATCTTCCGGGTTAGATAACCGGTAAATATAAGCGGTCAGGATGTGCACCTTGTCTTCGCCGAGGGTATCCTTAAAAGCAGGCATCACGCCATAACGCCCCTTGACCAGTGTTTCTTCAATTGCCGCCGCAGAACCACCATACAACCAGATATTATCGGTCAGATTAGGGGCGCCAAATGGCAGATTATGCGCCACACTGCCTTTACCATCAGCGCCGTGACAGGCTGCACATAACGCGAACTTAGCTTTGCCGGCACTGGCATCCCGCTCATTTACGGCTCGGCCTGATAAACTCAGCACATAGGCGGTCATTTCTTTAATGCCTTGCTCACCCAGTGCTTCCTGCCAGCCAGGCATCGCTGCTCTGCGGCCATATAACAGCGTTTCTTTGATTTTGTCCGGGCTGCCACCATATAACCAGTCGTTATCAGTCAGGTTAGGGTAGCCGCGCTGACCACGGGCATCAGAGCCGTGACACAAGGCGCAGTTTTGTAAAAACAGACGCTGACCGATTTTCAGTGCATCGGGGTCGTAGGCTAAATCAAGCACATCGCGTTTTGCAAACTGCTGAAACACCGGACCATAAGTTTCTAATGCCGCTTCGATTTCAATATCCAGCTGAACATTTCGTCCTTCAGCTTTAGCTTGCGCTACCGCCGCACGTGACTCTTCCAGGCTCTTGATACCCTGATTGGAGCTGGTCCAGTTTAAAAACCCTGGCCAGTTACCCAGGCCCGGATAGGCGGCAAGATAAAATACTGACCAGATTAAGGTGCCATAAAACATGTAAGTCCACCACTTTGGCAGTGGATTATTGACTTCTTTCAGGCCATCGACTTCATGGTCTGTTGTTTCATCTTCCGGCACACCAACATAATTGGTTAAATTCCAGCGCAGTAAAATGAAGCAGCCAATTAGCACAGGTAAAGTTAAAACGATGATCCAAGCACTCCAGAAGCTACTCATGATCTGACTCCCGTTTGTTTTTTTGTTCTTTAGATTCTGGTTCGTCGTCAAATACCAGGTTGGCAGCTTCGTCAAAATCTTTCTTACGTTTTTTACCGTAAGCCCAGATAACTAACGCAACGAAGCCAACGAACAGAATGACGGTTAATACACTATGAACTGTTGCAAATCCCATAATCATTACTTCAATGCTGTGCCCAGTGATTGCAGGTAAGCAATCAGGGCTTCCATTTCTGTTTTTCCTTTTACTGCATCAGCAGCACCGGCAATATCTTCATCAGTGTAAGGCACGCCAAAACTACGGAAAATTTCAAGTTTACGGGCAGTATCTTTACCATCCAGAACAGCGCTATCCAGCCACGGAAAACCCGGCATGTTCGATTGAGGTACTACTGAACGTGGATCCATTAAGTGAGCGTAGTGCCAGTCGTCGCTATAACGCTGACCAACCCGGGCCAGGTCAGGACCGGTGCGCTTGGAGCCCCATAAAAACGGATGTTCCCAGACACTTTCACCGGCTACTGAGTAATGACCATATCTTTCCACTTCCGCTCTGAACGGCCTGATCATCTGGCTGTGGCAGTTATTGCAGCCCTCACGGATATAAATATCCCTGCCTTCCATTTCCAGTGCAGTGTATGGCTTTAAACCGTCTATCGGTTGATTGGTCTCATCCATAAACATCAGCGGCGTAATCTGCACCAGCGTTCCAAAGCTGATCGCGATAACGGTGAAAATACCCAGTAAGCCAACGCTTTTTTCTATTTTTTCATGATGATTCTTCGACATGACCTGCCCCTTATGCCGTTACTGGCACAGCTTGTGCCACTTCATCTTTACTGCGGACAGTTTTGTAAACGTTATATGCCATCAGCAGCATGCCGGTAATTACAAAGACGCCACCAATAAAACGCATCAGATAAAACGGCATAGATGCTTCCAGACTTTGGACAAAGCTGTAAGTCAGGGTGCCGTCCGTATTAACTGCGCGCCACATCATGCCCTGCATAATACCCGATATCCACATAGCGACAATGTAAAGTACCACGCCTATGGTATGTAACCAGAAGTGGGTATTAATCAGTTTAGTGCTGTACATACCCACTTTGTTATAAACAACCGGTATCAGGTGATACATTGCACCGATAGAAATCATTGCGACCCAGCCAAGTGCGCCGGAGTGAACATGACCGATAGTCCAGTCGGTGTAGTGAGACAGCGCGTTTACTGACTTAATCGCCATCATCGGCCCTTCAAAGGTCGACATACCATAAAACGATAACGACACAATTAAAAAACGCAGAATGGGGTCGGTTTTCAGTTTGTGCCAGGCACCGGACAGGGTCATGATACCGTTAATCATACCGCCCCAGCTTGGTACAAATAAGACAACTGACATTACCATCCCTAACGACTGAGTCCAGTCAGGCAATGCGGTGTAATGCAGGTGGTGTGGACCTGCCCAGATGTAAAGTGCAATCAGTGCCCAGAAGTGAACAATTGACAGCCGATAAGAATATACAGGCCGGCCTGCCTGCTTTGGCACAAAGTAATACATCATGCCAAGAAAGCCCGCCGTTAGCAGAAAACCAACCGCGTTATGGCCGTACCACCATTGCACCATCGCATCGACGGCACCGGCATAAATTGAATAGGATTTGAATAAATTGAGCGGAATGACCATGCTGTTAACGATATGCAGTGCCGCCACCGTAATAATAAAGCCACCGTAGAACCAGTTTGCAACATAGATATGGCTGGTTTTGCGTTTGACCAGGGTGCCAAAGAATACAATAGCAAACGACACCCAGACGATAGTAATCAGCACGTCAATCGGCCATTCCAGCTCTGCATACTCTTTACTCTGAGTCATACCCATTGGCAGGGTAATGGCTGCTGCGACGATAACGGCCTGCCAGCCCCAGAAAGTAAACATGGCCAGTTTTTCAGCAAAAAGCCGGGTTTGGCAGGTTCGCTGAACAACGTAATAGCAGGTTGCAAATAATGCACTGGTGCCGAAAGCAAAAATAACGGCGTTAGTATGTAGTGGCCGTAAACGACTGTATGTCAGCCACGGAATATCAAAGTTTAATGCCGGCCAGTAAAGCTGGGCTGCGAGTAATACGCCCACCCCCATGCCGACAATACCCCATAAGACGGTAGTGATGGCAAAGAGGCGGACAACGCTATAGTTGTATTCAACATTTAACGATTTGGTCTGGCTCATGTTGAGTTCCGCTGCAGTTATGCTGGTTACTAAAATCCACCTTGTGGTGGCCCTTTTGTTATAAAGTGGACAGCTAACACCATATTAACCTTGCTGCTGCAGCCACTGAATTTTGGGCGAAATGATACGAGTTTTGACTTTCAAAAGATAGGTAAACACACCCATTTTATGACGTAGAACAAAGTCGTTGTGCAATAAGTAGCCAATTGTAGTCACGATTTCGCCCTTTTGCTTAAAAGCCGGTAAACTGCTGGTTTTTCACCTGTGCAAAGTGACCGATGCCTCATTTTATTTTTTTATGTTTATGTTTGTTGCTGTTAACAGGCTGTCAGCCAAAGCCCGCAGAGAACAGTGTCAGGGTGTTGCAGCAGCAAGCCGGTTTGCTGCTGACGCTCAGTCCGGCATCAGCCCCGGTGGAATCCCCTTTGTTGCTGACGTTGCAAAGCGAGCAACCTGTTAATGTTATCAGTGCAGAGCTTAGCGGGGTAAGCATGTATATGGGTCGGATACCCCTGCATTTTCAAAAGCTTAATACGCCACTACCCGGTGATACAGAGCAGTGGCAGGCAGAGTTTTTACTCGGTGCCTGTAGCGACCAGGCGATGTTATGGCAACTGAACTTGACGCTTCTGTTGAGCGACGGGCGAAAACTTTCTATAAATGAGCAATTTAGATCTAGCTGGTAAAAAGGTGATTTTAAAGCTTGTCAACTGGCTAAAAAATGTTCAGGATGAGCAGGCAACACAGACAAAAGCAAATCAGAGGCTAACCATTATGACCAGTGATTTTGTCCGTAATATTCATTTAGCCACCGCCCAGCAATTGCGTGACCAGGGAGCTGACCTAACGGTTATTCTAGAGCATTTTGACAGCGTTTTTTTACCGCAGGACGAATTGCCGGAATTACTCGACCAGCTCGGTTATCCGCAACAGGATTTAAAGCAGTTTTTACAAGGCCAGCGTTAAAGTGGCATCAGGGTCTGACCAAGTGTTAATCCGGTTGCCGGCTTTAAATTAAGTCTGGCGGTCTCAACACAGACAAATTCAGTAAAGCCCTGATCTGCCATATCTGGCAGTGCCCGGCTTTTTTGTTGCCATGGATTCCAGATAACAGAAGCATCGTGGTGATATTGTTCAATAATGACAGATGATTCTGCATCGGTCAGCTGCAACTGTTTGCCGGTTGCGTAATAAATGCGATCTGTTTCTCCGTTAAAAGAAGTTTCTGAGGAGGGTGAGGCCTGCTTCGCATTTCTGACCTTATCGAAATAGCAATGACTTAACCCTGTTACCCTGGTCTGCGACAGCTGATTTATCCGGAAGTAACTGTGCAGTGCAGCCTGTTGATACAGCGCGGTATCGCAGCTTAATTGCAGTGCCAGCGCCTGGTTGTTGAGTGTCAGGGAAAGTGACAGGTTGACCGGTCGCGCCACAGCGCCATCTGGCCATAATGCCGCTGGCAGGTCTGTTACTGATATGCCCAGGGTGACACTAAGTTTGTCATCGCAAAGCTTGCTGTCTGTTAACTGCCATAACCGGTTACGCACTAAGCCATGGTTTGGTAACGGCAGGTTATCCGGGTTAATCTCAGGTACAGCGGGACCAAACCAGGGCCAGCAGACCGGCACTCCACCCCGGATTGCCGTATTGTTATGCCACTGCGCTTTATCCGACAGCCATAATATCTCATTACCGGGTTGAGGTTGATAAGACAAAACCTGGCCACCGTATAAGGATATCACTGCACTGGCCCGGCCAAATCGAAGCTGCAGACAGGGCAGATCAACAAGTTTTGCGAAACCGGTTTGGCTAATGAGTGTATTATGCAGCAAAGCGCGCTCCTCAGTGTATGGTCATCAGGCCAGTCGCTGTCCTGCTATTTTATCCGCGAGCCAAATAAAACAGCCAGCATCACGCTGGCTGTAACGTAACAAATTTTATGTCTTACTTCATCAGTTCTATAACGTTATCCAGCATGCGGTTACTAAAGCCCCATTCATTGTCATACCACGACATGACTTTGACCAGACGGCCATTGACCCGGGTTTCGGTGGCATCGAAGATAGAGGACATAGGGTTATGATTAAAATCTACTGATACCAGTGGCAAATCATTAACGGCAAGAACCTGATTCATCGGACTTTGTGCTGCCGCTGCGCGGATAATATCGTTGACTTCTTCAATACTGGTGTCGCGTCCAGCAATAAAGGTTAAATCAACCAGCGACACATTCAGGGTAGGAACCCGCACGGCCAGGCCATCAAACTTGCCTTTTAGCTCTGGCACGACTAACCCGACAGCGGCGGCTGCGCCGGTTTTGGTCGGGATCATTGACATTGCGGCGGCACGGGCCCGGCGCACATCGGTGTGGTAGACGTCACTTAAACGCTGATCGTTGGTGTAAGCATGAATGGTCGTCATTAAACCAGACTCGATACCCAGCGCATCTGACAAGGGTTTGGCAATAGGCGCCAGACAGTTGGTCGTGCAGGAAGCATTAGAGATAATCGTCATTTCTGGTGTAATAATCTGATGATTAACACCATAGACCACAGTGGCATCAACATCTTTACCCGGAGCAGAAATAATCACCTTTTTGGCGCCGGCAGTTAAATGTGCGCCGGCTGTTTTGCGATCGGTAAATAAACCGGTACACTCTAACACAACATCTATATTTAAATCGGCCCAGGGCAAGTCGGCCGGATTACGGACGCTTAGGGTTTTTATCTGGTCATCATTGACATAAATAGCATCATTGTCATGCGACACGCTGGCAGCGAAAATACCATGCGCTGTGTCATATTTCAGCAAGTGAGCATTGATCGCGGCGTCGCCTAAATCGTTAATGGCAACAATGTTAATATCGTAGTTTTTAGTGCTTTCATACAAGGCACGCAACACATTGCGGCCAATACGACCAAAGCCATTAATTGCAACCCGAACAGACATAGCGACTCCAGAGTTAATTTGAGTTCAATGAGGCTGAAAACGTATTCATAGCATCGTATTCAGCGGTTAATTTGTAGTAAAATTACATTATTGCTGGCTTTTTTCAAGTTTAAAACGGCAAAAAATTGGTTTTATGTAATTTAATAACGTAAATTGAATTGGCTGCATTTACGCTGGTTGCGATAAATGTTTGCCAAGTTACTGTTAGTAATAAGGAATAAACAATGGATGCCGCCCTGCAGGCTGAACTGCTTGCTTTTTCCGGAATAGAAACCGAATTTAACGATGCCTGGGGTAACCCCACTCAGGTTGCCAGTGCCGATCAGCTGGCACTACTTGCCGCACAGGGTTTTAATATAGCAGACGACGCTATGGCAAGGGCAGAACTCATAGAGCGGCAGCTGGATTTCTGGCAGCAAATTCTTGCGCCGGTGTCAGTACAACTGCAGGGCCAGCCATTAACGTTCGAGCTGCAGGTGCCGTTGGCACTGGCAAATAACCGGTTTGACTTTAACTTACAAACCGAGCAGGGGAGCAGCTACCAGTTCAGCACTGAGCCGGTGGCCGGTGAATTGGTGCAGGTGGCTGTTATTGAAGACGAAGAGTATCAGCAGTACCAGCACAAACTTGATTATCCGCTCAGTGCCGGTTACCACACGCTGACACTTAGCTGCAGTGAAACCGGCTTTGAATTTGTCCAGCGATTAATCATCAGTCCTGGAAAGTGCTATCAGCCAGATGATTTTAAAAGAAAAAAACAGTGGGGAGTGTCAGTACAGCTCTACAGTCTGCGATCAGCGCGCAACTGGGGTATTGGTGACTTCAGTGATTTAAGTTCGTTGGTGGCATATCTGGCTGCCGATGGCGCTGATTTTATTGGTTTGAACCCGATCCATGCCTTATATCCTGCGATGCCAGAAAATGCCAGCCCCTACAGCCCTTCATCGCGGCGCTGGCTGAATATTATTTATATTGATGTGACCGCGATGCCAGGTTTTAACGAGAGTTCAGCCACCCAGCGTTTGGTCAGCTCTGAGGGATTTGGCGCTGAGGTTGTTGCACAGCGCCAGCGTGACTGGGTTGACTATAGTGGTGTGCTGCAGCTGAAACTGCCGGTGATGCAGAGTTTGTATCAGTGGTTTATCCAGCACTGTGGTAAAGAAGCCCATTTAGCCGCTGAATTTGCCAACTTCAAACGGTTAGGTGGTGCCAGTTTACAACAGCTGGCCCTGTACGATGCGCTACACGCTTACTTAATTCAACAGAACCACAATTACTGGGGTTGGCCAAACTGGCCTGAACAGTACCGGGCCCCCGATAGTGATGCGGTCCGGCAGTTTGCCCTTGAGCATCAATCGCAACTGGATTTTTATTGTTATCTGCAATTTATTGCCCAAAGCCAGTTAGAAGCGGTTCAGCAGCAGACAAAAACAGCAGGTATGACAATAGGGTTGTACCGGGATTTAGCGGTAGGGGTCAGTGAGGCTTCAACCGAAATCTGGGGCAATGCTGAGTTATATTGCCGTAATGCCAGCGTTGGTGCCCCACCGGATCCCCTGGGGCCCACCGGTCAGAACTGGGGCTTACCGCCTATGCAGCCCTATCAGTTATTTAGTCAGGCTTATCAGCCTATTATTGATTTATTTCGCAGTAATATGCAGCACGCGGGCGCGCTGCGAATTGATCATGTGATGGCTCTGCTGCGGTTATGGTGGGTGCCGAAAACCGCAGCCAATGCCGGTGGCGGAGCCTATGTTTATTACCCGGTAATGGATTTGCTGGGCATACTGGCACTGGAATCTCAGCGTCAGCAGGTCGTCATTATTGGTGAAGACCTGGGAACCGTACCGGACGGCATCCGCGACCTGCTATCGGATTACGGCATTTATTCGTACCGGGTTTTCTTTTTCGAGACGGCGACGGATGGCGGTTACATTTCGCCGGCGCATTATCCGAAGCAGGCAATGGCCACATTAAGTACTCATGACTTACCGACATTAATTGGCTTCTGGCATTGTGAAGATTTGAAACTCGGGCAGCAACTGGGGTTATATCAGAACGAGCAGCAACTGCAAAGTTTGTATCAGCAGCGTCATGCCAATAAACAGCGAATTCTGGATTCTCTGCATGGCCACGGTATGTTACCGGCTGATTATCCGCGGTCTGTGGATAATCTCGGGATGGATCGGACCCTGAATTTTGCGTTGCAACGTCATCTTGCTGCCGGCAATAGCCAGTTACTCTGTTTGCAGCTGGAAGACTGGCTTGAAATGACGCAACCGGTAAATGTGCCGGGAACCAGTGATGAATACCCTAACTGGCGGCGTAAATTAAGCCGTGAAACAGAACAATGGAGCCAGCAACCTTATATTCAGCAGTTACTGGCAGATGTGACCAAAGCCCGGGCCGAACAATAAATAAAGCGGCAATGCGATGATTAACAGAAGGACCCAGATGATGACTTTAGCGCAATTACATCAGGCAAATTGTGCCCACCCTTTTGCTTTACTGGGGTGGCAGCCTAACAGCTACAGTACCAAAGGTACCGGTTTACTGTTACGTGCCTATCTGCCGCATGCGTTGACCGTTGAAGCTTATGAATTAAAGACGGACAAACCTCTTGGTCAGCTAACGGTTCATCCTGAACACAGTGGTGTTTTTGAGCTGGTATTGCCACGTAAACGCAAGGCCTGTGCTTATTATTTTCAGGTGACTGACGCGCATAACACTTATCGCTGTATTGACCCTTATCAGTTTCGAGAACAGGCGTTTTATGCTGTGCACCATGTTCATAGTCAGCCAGAGAACCTGTATCGCCAGCTTGGTGCTCAGCTCATCAGTCTTAAGCCCGATGGCATGCCACTGTGCGCCACCCGCTTCGCGGTTTTTGCACCCAGCGCCAGCAGCGTCAGTCTGATAGGCGATATCAACGGCTGGGATGGTCGCTGTCATCCGATGGAACGCACAGAGTGTGGACACTGGGTGCTGGTATTGCCACAAGTCAGTAGCGGGGCACGTTATAAATTTGAGATTAAAGATCAACACGGCCATCTGCTGGCACATAAAGCGGATCCGATGGCATTTTTTGCGGAACAATATCCGTCTCATGCATCTTTGGTGTTCGATCATAACAGCTACCAGTGGCAGGATAAAACCTGGCGCGAGCGGCCGGCTGTTAATCCTTATCACAGCGCCATCAGTATTTATGAGCTGCATATCGGCAGCTGGCGGCGTAAAGATGATAATCAGCCGCTTAATTATACCGAGCTGGCTGAGCAGCTAATACCTTATGTGCAGGAAATGGGGTACAGCCATATTGAGTTATTACCGGTGATGGAACACCCTTTTGATGGTTCCTGGGGATATCAGCCGCTCGGTTTATTCGCGCCTACCTCGCGCTTTGGCAGCCCTGACCAGTTTAAAGCCTTTGTTGACGCCTGCCATCAGGCGGGTATTGGCGTTATACTCGATTGGGTGCCGGCTCATTTTCCGGAAGATAGCCACGGTTTAGCCCGCTTTGATGGCAGTCATCTTTATGAATATGCCGATCCGAGGCGCGGCTGGCACCCTGACTGGAATTCCTGTATTTATGATTACGGTAAAGATTATGTCAGACAGTTTCTGGTGGCGAGTGCCTTATACTGGCTGGAGCATTTTCATATTGACGGCATCCGGGTGGATGCTGTGGCATCGATGTTGTATTGGGACTACTCCCGCAATGAAGGTGAATGGGTCCCTAATATTGACGGTGGCAATCATAACTACGAAGCCATCAGCCTGTTTAAATGGCTGAACAGCGAAGTGTATAGCAAGTTTCCGCAGGCGATGACGATCGCGGAGGAGTCTACTTCATTTCCGCAGGTATCACGTCCTGTTGACAGCGGCGGCCTGGGTTTTGGATTTAAATGGAATATGGGCTGGATGAATGACAGTCTGCGTTATATCAGTAAAGATCCTTCCTATCGCAAATACCACCACAACGATTTAACTTTCTCAATGGTATACGCCTATAACGAAAACTTTATTTTGCCGTTATCGCATGATGAAGTGGTGCATGGTAAAGGCAGTTTGATTAATAAAATGCCGGGCGATGAATGGCAGCAGGCCGCGAACCTACGAGCCTATATTGCCTTTATGTTTGCTCATCCTGGCAAAAAACTGAATTTTATGGGTAATGAGCTTGGCCAAAGCCGGGAGTGGAATCATAATCGCAGCCTGGACTGGCATTTACTGGCATATCCTAAGCATCAGGGGATCCAACAGCTTTATCGTGATTTAAATCACTGCTATCAGCGGTGCAAGCCGCTGCATGAACTGGATTATCAGCAAGCGGGGTTCAGCTGGCTTGATCATAATGATGCTGAGCATAGCACATTAAGCTTTATCCGGCGTGATCAGACTGGCGATGCTATTTATGTGATTGCCAATTTTACTCCGGTACCGCGTGACAACGTGATGCTGGGGGTTGAGCAGGCTGGTGAATACGAGATTTTGGTTAATACTGATAGTCAGCACTATTGGGGAAGCCAGTATGCTGTGGCTGGCCAAATGCTGGCCCAGCCGCCGGGATGGCAGGGTAAAGATCAGGCTATCCGGTTAAATCTGCCACCGTTGGCCTGTTTATATATCCGGAAAAAGGATCAGCAATAATGCCCGACAGCACCACCAGTTTTGCCGCAATACTTAACACAGCCCATGGTCGCAATTATCCGCTCGGGCCAAGTAAAGTGGCAGAAAATTGCTGGAACTTTGCCGTTTTTGCACCCGACGCAACTCAACTTTTTTTGTGTTTATATCAGCCGGATACAGAAGAGGAGCTAGCGGAGCTGGCCTTTACCGGACGAACCGGCAATATCTGGCATTTGCAGGTCAGTGATGTTCGTGATGGTACCCTGTACGCGTTAAAAGCCGCTGGTCCGGCAGATAGCCGGGCCGGATTACGGTTTGATAAAGACAGGGTACTGATCGATCCCTATGCCCGAAAGCTTAACCGGGCTCAGGTCTGGCAGAATGAGCCGTACCGGCAGAAAAGCCATCTCGCCTTAGCGAAAGGTGTATTAGATCCGGCGGCGTTTAACTGGCAGGAATCGGCATTTGACTGGCAAAGAAGCACTAAGCCGGTAATCTCCCGAGAAAAAACAGTGATTTACGAAGCCCATGTTAAGGGACTGACCATGCTGCATCCCGAGGTGCCGGATGCATTACGTGGTACTTATCTGGGTTTATGTCATGCCAGTATTATCAGCCATCTGCAGCAGCTTGGCGTTACAACGGTGCAGTTGCTGCCTGTCGCTGCATTTATGGCAGAGCCCAGATTAACAGCTTTGGGCCTGACTAATTACTGGGGCTATAACCCGGTGAATTTTTTTGCACCTGACCCACGTTATCAGCTGGAGGATGCGGTCAGTGAATTTAAACAGATGGTGCGCACCTTGCACCAGCATGGTTTAGAAGTGATTCTGGATGTGGTATTTAACCATACTGCTGAGGCCGGCGACGATGGCCCTGTTCTGAGCTTTCGTGGCCTGGCAGACCGGCACTATTATTTGTTTCACAGCCATGCGGAGATGGTTGATTATCAGAATTACTGTAACTTTACCGGCTGTGGTAATACGTTAAATATTGCCAACCCGGCTACTCAGAAACTGGTAATGGACGCCTTGCGTTACTGGGTAACCGACATGCAGGTTGACGGTTTCCGCTTCGATCTGGCGGTCACGCTGGGCCGGGAGCATAAACGTTTTAATCCGTATGCCAGTTTTTTTCAGATTATCGCTCAGGATCCGGTTTTATCGCAGGCAAAACTGATTGCCGAGCCGTGGGATGTTGGCCCTTTTGGTTATCATCTGGGGCAATTCCCGGCCAACTGGTCTGAACTTAATGATAAATGCCGTGATACCTTCAGGGCCTTCTGGCGCGGCGATAAAGGCGTGTTAGCTGACTTCGCCACCCGGTTACTGGGTTCGCGTGATATTTTTCAGAAGCACCATAAACCCGCCAGTTCCAGTGTTAATTTTCTGACATACCATGATGGATTCACGTTAGAGGATGTGGTCAGTTACAACGACAAACATAACTGGCAAAACGGTGAGCAGAACCGGGATGGCCACAGCCACAATTTAAGTACTAACCACGGCGTGGAGGGGCCATCTGATGAGCCACAGATTATTGCCAGCCGTTATCAGCATAAACGTAATCTGGCGGCAACTTTGCTGCTAAGTCAGGGGATGATCCATTGGCTGGGCGGCGATGAACTGAGCCACAGCCAGGGTGGTAATAATAATGCCTATTGTCAGGATAACCCGATAAGCTGGCTTAACTGGCAGCTGGGGGCGCAGCAACAAAGATTTCTGCAGTTTGTCGCTCAAATGCTGAAACTGCGCAAAAAGTTCAGCTGTTTACAGCAAATATCCCTGCAGGATGATCATTATCAGTTACATGGTGATAAGCATGACGTGTGCTGGTTTTTAGCC
This sequence comes from Arsukibacterium sp., assembly GCF_033722355.1. Taxonomy (GTDB): domain Bacteria; phylum Pseudomonadota; class Gammaproteobacteria; order Enterobacterales; family Alteromonadaceae; genus Alishewanella. The sequence continues at coordinate 29,726 of NZ_JAWVZF010000015.1, forward strand.
GATGGCACAGAAAAGCAACAACACGACTGGCATGACCCTGAACGGGCTATCTGCCTATTCAGAATTACTAACCGTCAAAATAGTAAGGCGCTGTTTTTTGTGTTTAATGGCGCTGCACAGACGATACCATTAAAGCTGCCCGGGCAGCCGGATGGCATTGGCTGGCGCCGGTTGTTTGATACCGCCCACCAAGATGGCTTACTGACAAACGATAATACTATTCATACCGATTATTTACAGGCCGCGCACAGTGTTTCTGTCTGGCACTGAATATTACCTCAGATAAGGGGAGCGGCAGGTTGTAGGTTTATCGATAGTTTTACCGTATAATGCGCGCCATTTTCCGAGCCTGTTGTTGGCTTAGCACCACTAAGTAAAGGATCGTCAGATGACTGATACAGCGCCACTTTGTGACATTGGTTTTGTCGGAGCCGGGGTAATGGGCAAAAACCTTATTTTAAACCTGGCCGACAATGGCTACCGGGTAGCTGCCTTTGATTTAGACCATCAGAAACTGGAAGCTGTATTAGCGCAGGACAAAGCTGAGCGGGGCGATAAACCTGCCAGGGTTATTGGTTGCAGCTCATACACTGAACTATTATCGCGCTTATCAGCACCACATTTAATCGTGTTATCAGTACCTGCCGGTAAGCCGGTTGACGATATCTGCCACAAACTTATCGACGCCGGTATTCAGGCTGATGATATTATTGTTGATACCGGTAACAGCCTGTGGACAGATACTGTTGCCCGCGAAAAACAATATGAAGGTAAGTTTATTTTCTTCTCTACCGCCGTGTCAGGCGGTGAAGTCGGAGCCCGGTTTGGCCCGTCACTGATGCCAAGTGGTGATCCCTACGCCTGGACCCGGATTAAACCACTGTGGCAAGCCATTGCCGCTAAAGTTGACCCGGCAACCGGTAAACCGATAGAACGGTTTGAGCCAGGTAATCCGGTTACCGAAGGCGAGCCTTGTGCGACTTACATTGGCCCGAGCGGTTCTGGCCACTATGTGAAAATGGTCCACAATGGTATTGAGTACGCTGATATGCAGCTGATTTGTGAAACTTATCAGGTGATGCGCGATATTCTGGGAATGACTTCTGCCACTATTGCTGATGTCTTTAAAAAGTGGAATGACGGTCCGCTTAACAGCTATTTAATTGGTATCAGTGCCGAGGTGCTGGCCACCAAAGATTCGGAAACCGGTTTACCCCTGGTTGATGTCATTATGGATAAAGCAGGGCAGAAAGGCACTGGCCTTTGGACGGCAGTCAGTAGTCTGCAGCTGGGTAGCCCTTCACCTACGATTGCCGAAGCTGTTTATGCACGTTCGTTGTCAGCTTTGAAGCATGAGCGGGTCAAAGCCGCAACGGTCTTAGCCGGTCCGGCTCAGAACATCCTCTCTGAAGGGCAGAAAGAGGAAATCATTCAGGCGCTGCATGATGCGCTGTACTGCGCCAAAATCTGTGTTTATGCTCAGGGTTTTCATTTGATGAAAACGGCCGCAGACGAGCATGGCTGGCAGCTTAATTTTGCTGAAATTGCTAAAATCTGGCGGGCGGGCTGTATTATCCGCGCTGTATTTTTGCAGTCGATTACCGAGGCCTTTGATCGCAATGACGAACTGGAAAATCTGCTGCTTGATCCGTTTTTTGCCAAACAAATTTCGGTCTATCAGCAAAACTGGCGTAAAGCCGTAGCCAATGCCACCCTGGCCGGGATTCCGGTGGCAGCACTCAGCTCAGCTTTAAGCTACTACGACTCCTATCGGACGGCAGTATTGCCGGCCAACCTGCTACAGGGGCAGCGTGATTATTTTGGTGCCCACACCTTTGAGCGTACCGATAAAGCCAAAGGTAAAATGTTCCATGTAGACTGGAGTAATCCGGCCCGACCAATGGTGAAAGTTAAATGAGCACTATTTCAGGTGATATTAACGGAAAAATTAAACAGATTGGTACCCCTGGCACTGCCAGCAGCACCAAAGTACTACTGCTGGGCGCGGGCGAGCTTGGCAAAGAATTATGCATTGAATTAAAACGTTACGGATGTGAAGTGATAGCCGTTGACCGTTATCCGAATGCGCCGGCAATGCAGGTGGCAGACAAAGCGGTTGTGATGTCCATGTTGGATAACGCGGCTCTGCGCCAACTGGTCATCAGTGAAAAGCCGGGACTAATTGTCCCGGAGCTGGAAGCTATTGCAACATCAGTGCTGATTGAACTGGAAGACAGTGGCTTTAACGTCGTGCCCAGTGCCAAAGCCGTTAATCTGACCATGAATCGTGAAGGGATCCGCCGCCTGGCGGCTGAAGAGCTGGGACTGACCACGTCGCCATTTCAATTTGCCAATGATAAAGCCAGCTTTGTCGCCGCTGTTAATGCGATTGGTTATCCCTGTGTGGTTAAACCGATAATGTCGTCCAGTGGCAAAGGTCAGAGCGTGCTGCGCAGCGGATCTGATATTGATGCTGCCTGGTTATATGCTCAGGAAGGTGGCCGTGCCGGTAAGGGTAGAGTAATAGTGGAGGGTTTTATTGACTTTGACTATGAAATTACCCTGCTTACTGTAAATTCGCTGACCGGGATTCAATATTGCGCACCCATCGGCCATCGTCAGGAAAAGGGGGACTACCGTGAAAGCTGGCAGCCACAAGCGATGAGCGATAGTACGCTGACCGAAGCAAAACGCTATGCCAGGTCCGTGGTAGAAGCGCTTGGCGGTCACGGTTTGTTCGGGGTGGAGCTGTTTATTAAAGGGGATAAGGTCTATTTCTCAGAAGTATCGCCCAGACCCCATGATACCGGTATGGTTACGTTGATTTCACAGCAGTTAAGCGAAT
>NZ_JAWVZF010000016.1:0-31325 GCF_033722355.1 Arsukibacterium sp.
CCCCCCTGGCCAGCGACTACGATGTCTGGTAGCCCAGCTATTGGCTCACTGAGGCTGCCATCGTTATTAACGTAACGTAACCTGCCGGCCCGCTCTGTTACCAGCATTCTGCCATCCTGAACAAATGCCAGTCCCCACGGATGCTCGAGGCCGTCGGTGACGACTTCCACTTGTAAGGCTACTTTTTCTGATTTAATGTCGGTGATTTGCCGGGCATCAAGCTCGCTGCTCAGGGTAAGCAGCGCAGCAGTGGCGAACAGCATTCTGGTATAACAGTTCATAACATCTCCTGTAAAATTTTGCTTATCCTAGTCGCTGTGCTGCCAATTGATACAAAGACAGGTCAGAATGGCCAGCCTGCACGACAAATACCCATTATCCAGCTACTTACTGATTATCCAGATAGTCCAGCACAACCTGATGATGGTCTTTTGTTTTAAATTTATCGAAAACATGGGCAATACTGCCATCCCGGTTAATCAGAAAGCTTACCCGGTGCAGGCCATCATAAACCTTGCCCATAAACTTTTTGCTGCCCCATACCCCAAACTGGTCGGCAACCTGATGATCCTCATCGCTTAGCAGGGTGAAATTTAACTGATCGCGCTCTGTAAATTTAGCCAGCCGCTGTGGTGCATCAGTACTGATACCTAAGACGGTAACACCCTGTTTGATAAAGTTTTGCTGACTGTCCCGCAACTGACAGGCTTGAACGGTACAACCAGGTGTCATGGCTTTGGGATAAAAATACACCAGAACGCGGTTATCTTTGAGCAAGCTGCTTAAACTCACGGGCTGATTAGTTTGATCGGGTAACGTAAAATCCGGTGCCTGCTGGCCCGCTGTCAATGTCTGCATTGTCCCTCCTGTATCAAAATATCAATCTCTTTAACTGTGTCAGACTTACCGGGCAGTAAAAGTGCCGGTAAGGTTCAATTCGGCCAGTAAAGCCATCACCTGGCTCTCAATAGCAGCCGGCTTTACGCCATCAGGAATTTCCAGTGTCATCTGGCTGTGCATCTTCACCGAGCTATCGTCATTGACAGACGTGGCTGATTGCAACGAACCAATGTAAATATTCTGACTGGCCAGTAAGCCGGTAATGGCGCCGAGCGTGCCAACTTTATCCGGTCCGGCGTAATCCAGTACATAATGGGCCGCGACCTGGGTACGGGGCCGGGCAGTGGTACGTTTGGTCATGGTGGTCAGATCAAGTTCTAAACCCAGCGCGGGAATAAGATATTCAATTTTACTGATTGCCGCCTGATCTCCCTGAATCAGCATAATGAATGTAAATTCATTGCCAAAAACGGCCATCCGGCTGTCGATAATATTGGCATTGTAATCCGTCACCAGCCTTGCCAGTTTGCTGACAATGCCTGTACGGTCAGTACCTATAGCAGTTATGACGAGTTGTTGTGACATAAAACTCCAACCAACATATGTTGAATTAAAAGTGATACTGAACAGGCTGCCAAGCTTATCATAGGTGACCGGGGCTAACTATTGGCATTATCGGTTTCCTGTCTTGTGTTTGTCTGCCGCACTCTTTAACATAGGCCGCCTTAATTATTGACAGCGGTTTTTATTGTGGAGCCTTTAACTGTGATGTTCAGCGGATGTTTTGTTGCATTAGTCACCCCTATGCTGCCAGACGGCGAAATTGATTATAAAGGCCTGGAGCAGCTGGTTGACCTGCATTTGCAACATGGTACCGATGGTCTGGTTATCATGGGCACCACAGCTGAAGCTGCAACGATTAGTTTGTCCGAGCAATCTGATGTGATTGCCAGAGTGGCTGGCCAGGTAAGTGGCCAGATCCCGGTGCTGGCAGGTAATGGTAGCAATGCGACTGCCGAGGGAGTAGCGCGCACCCGCGAGCTTGATAAACTGGCGATTGATGGCTTTCTGACCGTAACGCCGTTTTATAATAAACCAATGCAAAAAGGTATGCTGGCCCATTATCAGCAGGTGGCTGCCGCCACCCAAAAGCCGGTGCTGCTTTATAATGTGCCGGGTCGTACCGGTGTTGACTTGTTGCCTGAAACTGTCGCTGAACTGGCGATGACAGATAATATTGTTGGCATTAAAGAGGCCACCGGCTCGCTGACCCGCCTGAGCGATTTACAACGCTGCTGCCCGGGCGACTTTCTGTTATTTAGTGGTGATGATGCAAGCGGTCTGAACTTTATGCGCGCTGGAGGCCATGGTGTTATTTCGGTGACTGCCAACGTGGCACCGGCACAGATGTCGCGGTTATGTAAACTTGCGCTGAGTGGACACTTTGCTGAAGCAGAGCAGCTGGACCAATCCCTGCAGGGGCTGCATCATCAGTTGTTTATTGAATCCAATCCGATTCCGGTCAAGTGGGCATTGCAGCGGATGGGTGTGATGACGTCAGACTTTATGCGCTTACCACTGACTCAACTGGAACCAATTCATCATCAGATAATCGAACAGGCATTACAACAGGCAGGCCTGGTGGCCTGAATTCTAAAGTAGATAATCTAACCCGGCGCCTGACGTCAGGTTTTAACAGAAATACCTTTTCAGGAGTAGTACAGGTGCATTATTGGAAAAAAAGTTGTATCACATTGTCGCTGGCGACCTTTGTATTAGCTGGTTGCACCGTATTTAACGATGACCCCGACAACCGTGTACAACGTCAGCAAGTTAACCTGGAGATTCCGGCTGATCTGGCGCCCCCCCCACAGCCTGCCAAGTATGATATCCCGCCAATCGTTGATGGCAATGCCGAGGTGGCAGATAAGTCACCCGTGCTGGTGCTGGCAACAGCCTCCAGTAGCCGGATAACGGACGAGGCTGAAAAGCTGGCCAGAGTGATGTTTGAAAGGAATGACTTAACCGGCGATTTGGTGCCTTTTTTACAAGCGCAGATTATTAACTTCTTTAGTGCGCAGGATATCGATATCAAGCCAACTGACAGTACCAGCCTAAGTTTTGAAACAGGTTGGATTAAACGCTATCGCACTGAAGGTTTCTGGTTCTGGCAGGAACAGCAGCAGTTAGATGAGGCGCGTTATGCTATTGATATTGAGCCACGACCGCATGGCAGAACGGCAGTGGTGACAGTGAGTTTGCAGGAACATCGTTACTTCGATAAGCAAGCGGCCCTGAGCAAAGCCGTGGCCCGCGATCACGAAGTAGCCTTGCTGAATGGATTAATTAATCAGGTGGCGATAGCAGAAATTGCCACTGCAGTTGCAAACCGCGACCGGATACCGGAAGTTGGTTTAGAGCCGGCTTTGAACAATGCAGGTGAACCGGCATTTAAAACGCCGCAGTCAATAGATGTGACCTGGTCACAATTAGAACCGGTGTTCGAGCAACTTAATTTTACTGTAAATGATATTAACCGTTCTGCGTTTACTTATTATGTCAGCTACACCAAACCCAGCCGTGGTATGTGGGCGACGATGATGGGCCGCGACGCGCCGCCTGTTTTACCGATAGCTGACAATGATTACCAGATTGTTTTACAGCGTTCTGGTGACGGAACAATTATTAACCTGTTAACGAAAGAGGGTAAGTCATTAGCGGCTGAGACGGTAGTAGCAGCTTATGATCCGTTTGTCGCTGCCATCCGGGCTGCCAAAGTGGAACTTTAAGCAGAAGACAGAAAAAGTCATTTGCCAACAGCATAAAGATCTTTATACTTTCGCCTGATTTTTTCGCCAGGCGATCGGAGTGAATAATGGTTCAAAAAACGACAGAGTTGTACCGCGGTAAGGCCAAAACAGTTTATAACACGACTGACGAAAACTTACTTATCCTTCACTTTCGCAATGACACTTCTGCGTTCGATGGCGAGCGCATTGAGCAGTTAGATCGTAAAGGCATGATAAACAATAAATTTAACTATTTTATTATGCAGAAGCTGGAGCAGGCTGGTATACCAACGCAGGTTGAATCCTTATTAAATGACGACGAGGTTCTGGTTAAAAAGCTGACGATGATACCGGTTGAATGTGTGGTTCGAAACTATGCAGCGGGCTCATTGGTACGCCGGCTTGGCGTGACAGAAGGTACAGCGTTAACCCCGCCAACCTTTGAATTGTTTTTGAAAAACGATGCGCTGCATGATCCAATGGTTAATGAATCATTGGCGGAGTCATTTGGCTGGGCCACTGCTGAGCAGTTAGCTCAGATGAAACGGTTAACGTTTAAAGCCAATGAGGTGCTACAGGCTTTGTTTTCTGATGCCGGAATGTTATTAGTTGATTTTAAACTGGAATTTGGCTTATTTAATGGCCAGGTTGTATTAGGTGACGAATTTTCTCCAGATGGCTGCCGGCTGTGGGATAAAGCAACCCGTAAAAAGCTGGATAAAGACAGGTTCCGGCAGGGGCTGGGTGGTGTCGTAGAGGCCTACGAAGAAGTAGCCAACCGGCTTGGCGTTAATTTAAATTAAACACGCATCAAAGCCACCGTAAGGTGGCTTTGTTGTGTTAGCCATCTATGATGATTTGCTACGCAAGAAATAAAGGAGTGCAGATGCAAGCTATAAGGCTGTTGCTGGCAACTTTGCTGATACTGTTGAGTCATCGGGTGACCGCTGTAGAGATTGACAATTTATATGTTGCCGATGTCAGTGCGGAGCAGAATCAGCGCCAGTGGCAAAGCAATGCGTTGGCACAGGTTATCAGCCGGCTAACCGGTATCACAGATCTCACTTCGTATCCTGCCATTGCCAGTGAACTGAATGACGCAGGTAAATATGTTAAACAATTTGAATCGGTTCGTCTGAATGGCAATAACCGACTAAGAGTGCTGCTGGACTCGGCTTTAATCAAGGTGCTATTGCAGCAACAGGGCGTAGCCATCTGGGGAGCACACCGTCCGGAAATACTAATGTGGATAGTTCAGCAACAAGGCGCGGACCGCTCTTTTGTGCGTCAGCAAGACAATGAACTGATTAAATTGCTGCGCCAGCAACTCGCTGAGGCGGGTATACCGGTCACATTACCGCTGTATGATATAGACGATCTGATGCAGCTGAATGAAACAGATGTCTGGGCTGGATTCTGGCAGCCCATTTCACAGGCGAGTGTTCGCTACCGGCCTGATATGATTATGACGCTGGCATTAGACGACGTCAGCCAGAACGGTCAAACCCTGCTCAGGTTGAGCTGGCAACGCCAGAGCCCGCAGCCCGGAACAAGCCAGAGTCGGATTTTCCGCAACGAGGTGATTGCAGCTGATCTCAGTGGGCTGGTTAGCGCCTTTACTGCTGCATTAAGCGCAGAGCTTGCAGCAGAGCAGGCTGTGATGTTAAGTGCCGATCTGAAAAGTTATCAGCTGGCGGTGAGCAATGTACCAAGCCTGGCGGATGTCTTAACCGTTGAGCGCCTGCTGAATCGGGTGCTTGGTGTGGCGGCTGTTACATTACGTGAATTTTCTGAAAGTGAAGCCCGGTTCGCGGTTGACCTGCAAATCGAATTGCCACAGCTTAAGGGTATGCTGCAGTGGCAACCGGCACTTGTCCTGGCGGAGCCTGAAAGTGAGTTCCCGCGCACGGTGCCGGGAAGCGAAAACCTGAATAGCGCCGTTGAACTGAATCCGGTACTACCGGCCGATGTCAGCTATCAGTTTATCAGGCGCTAAATGCAGCCACTGCAATACACTCTCGCTGTGACGTTGCCTGACGATGAAACGCTGGATAGCTTTTATACGACAGGCCAGACTGAGATCGTCAGTGCTGTAAAATGTTACCTGAATGCACCTGATAAAATACCACCGTTATATGTATTTGGTGCCAGTGGCAGTGGTAAGTCGCATTTGTTGTATGCGTCTTGCATTTATGCACAGGAACAGGGACTGACCAGCCAGTTGCTGGCGTTGCAGGATTATCGTGCGCTTAGTCCGCGTTTACTGGATGATTTAGAACAACTTGATCTGGTATGTCTAGATAATATTCAGGCTATCGCCGATGACCTGAGTTGGCAGATAGCGGTATTTGATTTATATAACCGGATGGTTGAACAGGGCAAGGCATTATTTATTGTCGCTAATCAGACGCCGGCCAGGCTTGGCTTTAAACTGGCTGATCTGATATCCCGTCTGCAAGCCTGCCAGAGCTTGCAACTTCGCTTACTAACGGATGACGATAAACAAAAGTTATTACAGCAAAAAGCGTATCAGCGCGGTATGGAGTTGGGTGATGACGTTGCCCGTTTTCTACTTAACCGTTATCAACGTGATATCCGCTCGCTGGTTGCGATATTGGATAAGCTTGATAAAGCTTCTATTGTTCATCAGCGCAAATTAACGATTCCGTTTATTAAATCTATTCTGCTCTAATCGCTTAACCTTATCGTACTGACGGTTACTGGTTGTCCCTGCTGCTATTTTTGCCTAAAAAAGCCCGTCATCTACTGCGTTTTAACCCAGATTTTGGTGTATCATTAGCGGTTTTAATCTGACTGACTATCTTGGCTGCTTTGAGGACAAAGATGAATCTGACTGCGATATTAGATAATGCGCTGCAAGCTGTTGCTGCGGCGCCAGACATAGCGGCACTGGACGAGGTTCGTGTAACCTTTATGGGAAAAAAAGGCAGTATTACCGAACTGTTAAAATCTCTCGGGGCGATGGATCCTGAACAGCGCAAAATTGCCGGCCAGCAAATCAATGAACTGAAACAACAGGTGCAGGATGCCCTGAACCAGAAACGCGATCTGCTGCAGCAGGCACAGCTGGCGGCAAAACTGGCTCAGGAGCAGATTGATGTCACATTACCGGGCCGGAAACTTGATGATGGTGGTCTGCATCCGGTGACCCGGACCATTGCCCGGATTGAAAGTTTTTTCACTGAATTAGGTTTTGCTGTGAAGCATGGTCCGGAAATCGAAGATGATTTTCATAATTTTGATGCATTAAATATTCCTGAGCATCATCCGGCACGGGCTGACCATGATACCTTTTATTTTAATCCTAAGCTGATGTTGCGTACCCAGACCTCAGGCGTACAAATCAGGACAATGGAGCAACAGCAGCCCCCTCTGCGGATTATTTCGCCGGGGCGGGTATACCGGAATGATTATGACCAAACTCATACCCCGATGTTTCATCAGGTTGAGGGCTTAATGGTGGATAAAAATGTCAGCTTTACTGAGCTAAAAGGCATTTTGCATGATTTTTTACAAAATTTCTTCGAACAGGATTTACAAGTGCGGTTCCGGCCGTCGTTCTTTCCGTTTACTGAGCCCTCAGCTGAAGTTGATGTCATGGGCAAAAATGGTAAATGGCTGGAAGTATTAGGCTGTGGCATGGTACATCCGAACGTGTTGCGTTCAGTCGGCATTGACCCGGAAATATACAGCGGTTTTGCTTTTGGCATGGGTGTTGAACGCTTGACCATGCTCCGCTACGGCGTCACTGACCTCAGGTCATTTTTTGAAAACGATTTACGCTTTTTAAAGCAGTTCAGATAAGCGGAGTATTCCAGGTATGAAATTTAGTGAAGCATGGTTACGGCAGTGGGTTAATCCGGCGATTGATACTGCCTCCTTATCTGAGCAATTGTCGATGGCGGGGCTGGAGGTTGACAGTATTGCACCGGTTGCCGGCGTTTTCAGCGGCGTGGTGGTCGGTGAAGTGGTTGCCTGTAGCCCTCATCCTGATGCGGATAAGTTGCAGATAACCCAGGTAAATATCGGCCAGCCTGAGTTGCTGGATATTGTATGTGGCGCAAAAAACTGCCGCAAAGGTTTAAAAGTAGCGGTTGCTAAGGTCGGTGCAGTATTACCCGGTGATTTTGTTATTAAAAAAGCCAAGCTGCGTGGCCAGCCATCGAATGGCATGCTGTGTTCATTTTCTGAGCTGGGTATGGCGGATGATTCTGACGGTATTATGGAGTTACCTGACGATGCACCGGTTGGCATCGATATCCGGCAGTATCTGGAGCTGGATGATCATACGATCGAAGTTGATTTAACACCAAACCGGGCTGATTGCCTTGGTATTAAAGGTCTGGCCCGTGAAGTCGGCGTCTTAAATAAACTGTCAGTCTGTCAGCCAGAGATAGCAGCGGTAGCACCAGCGATTACTGAGCAAAGAGCGATTAAATTGTCAGCGCCAGAGGGTTGTCCGCGTTATCTTGGTCGGGTTATCAGAGATGTTGATCTGAGCCGGCCCAGTCCGTTGTGGTTAACTGAAAAGTTGCGCCGCTGCGGTGTACGCAGTATTGATCCGGTGGTCGATGTTACTAACTATGTATTGCTTGAATTAGGCCATCCGATGCATGCTTTCGATTTAGCTGAATTATCAGGGGATATTGACGTACGTTTCGCCCGCGAAGGTGAAAAGCTGGTTTTGCTCGATGAAACGGAAGTTGAGCTGAAAACTAATACCTTAGTTATCGCAGACAGTGAGAAGGCGCTGGCAATGGCCGGCATTTTTGGCGGGCTTGCAAGTGGAGTAACAACGAAAACCAGAGATATTTTTCTGGAAAGTGCATTTTTCTCGCCACTGACGATTGCCGGTAAAGCCCGTCAGTATGGTTTGCATACTGATGCCTCCCATCGCTACGAACGTGGTGTTGATCCACAATTACAACGCACTGCCATCGAACGTGCTACAGCGTTGCTGTTACAGATAGTGGGCGGTAAAGCGGGTCCTGTGGTGGAAGCTGTTTCCGCTGAGCACCTGCCAAAATGTGCTGACATCAGTCTGACAGAAGCAAAGCTCTTGCGTTTACTCGGTCATCCGATACCAAAAGCAGAAGTGAGTGATATTCTGAGCCGGCTGGGCCTGACGGTCAGTGATACTTCTGCGGGATGGGATGTCGTTGTACCTGGTTACCGATTCGATATTCAGATAAGTGAAGATCTGGTTGAAGAGATTGCCCGGGTATATGGTTATAACAATATTCCGAATGTTGCGCCGCAGGCTTCGCTGTGCATGCGTAAATTCAGTGAGGCAGAATTAAGTGTGCAGCGGATGCGCGAACTGCTGGTGGACCGCGGTTATCAGGAAGCGATAACCTATAGTTTTGTTGATCCTAAAGTACAGCAGATATTATTTGCGGACCAACAGGCACTTATTTTGCCTAATCCGATTTCCGCAGATATGTCAGCGATGCGACTCAATTTGTGGCCAGGATTAATTCAGACAGCGCAATATAACCAGAACCGGCAGCAATCAAGGTTACGATTGTTTGAATATGGCCTTAAATTTATCCCGGATACCGCCGCAGAGGGTGGTGTCCGGCAGGTTGCCGTAATTGGTGGTTTGGTTGTGGGTTCACTGAGCAATGAACATTGGGCCATGCCTGAACGTGCTGCCGACTTTTTTGATGTTAAAGGGGACGTTGAAGCATTACTCAGTGTGACATCGGCTACCAGCGAGATCAGTTTCTGTCCTGCAACGCATAGCGCATTGCACCCGGGACAAACTGCTGAGATAAGGCGTGGCAGCCGGGTGGTTGGCTATCTTGGCGCGCTTCACCCGGAAGCCGAACGCAAACTGGCAATAAAAGGTAAAGCATATTTATTTGAGCTTGAACTGGCAGCGCTTGGACAGCGTGCTATTGTTGAAGCGGACGAACTCTCAAAATACCCTGCTAACCGGCGGGATCTGGCTGTCGTAGTGAAATCGGATGTGCGTTTTGCTGATATTGTTGCTAGTATAAAAAAAGTTGGCGTAAATCAATTGGTTGACCTAAAATTGTTTGACGTATATACCGGACAGGGTGTAGCAGACGGTTATAAGTCGCTCGCTATCGCGCTGACCTTGCAGGATAAAGCTCGTACGCTTGAGGATAGAGATATCCAAGTTGTTGTCAATCAAGTGGTTAACGTGCTTAAAGACGAATTCGACGCAACGTTGAGGGATTAAGAATGGCGCTTACCAAAGCTGATTTAGCAGAACGGTTGTTTACCAAGTTTGGCGTGAGTAAACGTGATGCTAAATTGATAGTAGAGGCTTTTTTTGAAGAAATCCGGACCGCGCTGGAAGCGGGCGAACAGGTAAAGTTATCTGGCTTTGGTAACTTTGACTTACGGGTAAAAAATGAACGGCCTGGCCGCAATCCGAAAACCGGGGAGGATATTCCTATCTCAGCCCGATGTGTTGTGACTTTCCGGCCGGGACAGAAATTGAAATCCAGAGTAGAAACCGGTACCAGCAAAGGCTGAGTAAGGTATCAGCCTGACGTTAAGATACATGCTTGTCAGCAAACCTCAACACTGGTTTAGCTGGCAGGCAGGCTTTAGCCAGTGAGAAAGTAATTTGCTGGTAAGTTATGTTCAGCGCAACATTAAAGCTATTAGAAGACGGTAGTTACCTGGCGGGTAATTACCGTTTTTTTTATGGTGAATTTTTGTTGGTAAACTGATCCGCCCATCAGCTTGTACTGTAAACAAAACAGGTCACCACTGCATGAAGTGTTCAGGATGATCGTAATCTCAGTGATAGTAAGGCGTTACATGTTCAGGCTTTTCATATGACTATTCAAATTGGTATCAGTGCTTGTGTGCTGGGTGAGCCCGTTCGCTTTGATGGAGGCCACAAAGCTTCAACGTTTTGTCTGCAACATCTCAGGTCGCTGGTGCGATTCGTTGCAGTTTGTCCGGAGCAGGCTATCGGTCTGGGTGTGCCACGTCCGGCAATCCGGTTACAGCGAGATGCAGCACACAATATTACGCTGGTTCAGAGCCGCGACCCTTCTGTTGATCACACATCAGCGATGCTGACTTACACTGACCGGTTGTTACCTGAACTGGCAAGGCTGAGCGGCTATATAGTGTGTGCAAAATCGCCAAGTTGTGGTATGGAGCGGGTCAGAGTGTATGACGATGCAGGTCAGCAACTTGGTAAGATCGGTGTCGGCGTCTTTACCCGCCGATTGATGCAATACTATCCGTGGTTGCCGGTAGAGGAAGATGGACGGTTGCTTGATCCTGCGCTCAGAGAAAACTTCATTACCCGAATTTACGCCTGCCACGACTATCAGCAGCAAATGCAGGATGGATTCAGTGTTGCCAAGCTGGTTAACTTTCATAGCCGGTACAAATTTTTGATTATGGCGCACAGCCCCACAGCCTACCGGGAACTAGGCAGACTGGTCGCCAGTGCCCGGCTGTTTGATATGGCTGAATTATCGCAAAGGTATCTGACCGATCTGATGCAAGCATTAAAAAACATCGCTACTCGCAAGCTGCATGCAAATGTGCTGCAACATTTACAGGGCTTTTTAAAGAAGTCGTTAACTTATGCCGAAAAACAGGAACTGACAGATTTAATTCATCGTTACCGTCAGGGTTTTCTGCCGTTAATGTCACCCCTTACGCTGCTGACTCACCACTTACGCCAGTATCCTAATCAGTATGTTGCAGCGCAAAGATACCTCTGCCCTTACCCGGAACAATTAGGATTGCGAGCCTGATATGGCAAAAAAAAATCAGCTTCATGTAGTCTGGTTGCGTAATGATTTGCGCTCGTATGACAACGCGGCATTGTATTATGCTGCAACAGCGGCAAATGATAACGCTGACAGTGCAGTACTCGCTGTGTATATTGCGACGCCAAAAACCTGGCAGCAGCATCAGATGGCACCCAGAAAGCAAGACTTAATACGACGCAGAGTTTTGCAGATGCAAACTGAGCTTGCCAGACAAAATATTGCACTTCTTGCGCTGGAAGCCGAGACTTATCAGGACTGCAGCACCATCTTAGCCGGGCTGGCTCAAGCGGGTATGGTCACGTTATATGGCCAGACCGAATATGAGCTGCGTGAGCAACAACGCGACAAGGTAATCACCAAACAATTGCAGGATGATGGTATAACGGTGAACTGGTATGACAGACTCTGTGTTATGCCTCCAGGTAGTATAGTTACGCAAAACGGTGACACCTACAAAGTGTTTACTCCGTTCAAAAAAACGTGGTTATCACGCTTATATGAACAGGAAATCCGCTGTTTCCCCAGACCAAAAGCGACTGAACTGATTGATGCAGAACCGCTGGCAAAGCAACTCGGTTTATCGGCCATCCGCGCTGGTGATGGTAGTTCAGCAGACTGGCCAGTGGCAGAACAACAGGTACTGGATAAATTACGTAATTTTTGTCAGCAACAGGTGGCAGATTACAATGAACAACGGGATTTTCCGGCACTGGACGGCACATCCAGGTTGTCTGCCTATCTTGCTTGTGGGGTATTGTCAGCCCAGCAGTGCGTGAATCGTCTGCAGCTGGAAGCCGGAGCGGCTTTGGAACAGGAAAAAAGTGGTGCCAGTGTCTGGCTGTCTGAACTGATATGGCGTGAATTCTACAAACACATCCTCGTTGCTTATCCGGATCTGATTAAGCATAAGCCATTTCAGGCTGACACAGCGGCAATTCGCTGGCGAGATGACAAATCAATGTTCAAAGCCTGGTGCGAAGGCAAAACCGGTTATCCAATCGTTGATGCAGCAATGCGCCAGTTGAATCAGACTGGTTGGATGCATAACCGTCTCAGAATGATTACCGCCAGTTTTTTAGTAAAAGATTTGCAGATAGACTGGCGTTGGGGGGAGCAGTATTTTATGTCACAGTTAATTGACGGAGAATTTGCTGCTAATAATGGTGGCTGGCAATGGGCAGCCTCGACAGGCACAGACGCTGCTCCTTATTTCCGGATTTTTAATCCGGTGACTCAAAGCGAACGTTTTGATCCAGACGCTGAGTTTATTAAAAAATATATACCGGAATTAGCGCGGCTGACTGATAAAGAAATTCATTGGCCGCACCGAAAGACAACACCATCAGGCTACTGGCCTGCCATAGTTGACCATAGTGAGGCACGAAAGCTTACTCTGGAACTGTTTTCTGAGGTTAAAAAGTCGGATGAATAAGCAAACTGACACTAAACTGGCAGCGTTTCTTACGTTTTATAATTCATTATCACACGATGGCTTAAACCGTCTGGCAGAAATCTATACTGAGAATGTGGTTTTTACCGATCCTGTACATCAGATTACCGGCAGACAGGCGTTAATGACATATTTTTCTCATGCTTATCAGCGCCTTGCATATTGCAAATTTGAGCCAGTAAGCCAGACTGATGATGACAGTCTGAGTTTTATCAGCTGGATAATGACATTATCTCATCCGGCCATTGGCAAAGGAAAAGAGATTAAAGTTCATGGTTGCACAGAGCTGCGCTGGCATGATCAGCATATTTACTATCACCGTGATTACTATGATCTGACAGAATTAGTTTATCGACACATACCGGTCCTGGGCTGGGCAACAACACAAGTAAAACAAAGAATGGCAAAAGCTGATTAAGGGAGCGGGAATGCGTATAGCAGTAATTGGCGGCGGAATATCGGGGATGTTAAGCTGGTATTTGTTACAGCAGAAACATCAGGTAACTCTGTTTGAGGCAAATGATTACCTGGGAGGACATACCGCAACTGTTGATGTCGAAATTGCTGGCAAGTCATATGCAATTGATACGGGTTTTATCGTTTTTAATAACTGGACCTATCCGGTATTTAATAAGTTTATTAACGAGCTGGGGGTGGAAAAACTCGATACCGAAATGAGTTTTTCGGTTAAAAATACAGAACAAAATCTGGAATATAATGGTAATACGTTTGCTAGCTTATTTGCTCAGAAACGTAATATTTTCCGACCATCGTTCTGGCGGATGTTAGTCGATATTGTTCGCTTTAATAAACTTGGTAAACAGTTAGTCGCTGAAGATCATGCTGATTTAGACCTGAAACTGGGAGAGTTTCTGCAAAAGTACCGGTTTGGCGATGGTATGCGCGATAATTATCTGTTACCGATGGGCGCCGCTATCTGGTCGGCGGGCTTAACAGAAATGCCATTATTTCCAGTCAGGTTTTTTCTGCGGTTTTTTAATAATCATGGTTTACTCAATCTTGCAGACCGTCCGCAGTGGGCGGTAATAAAAGGTGGGTCGAAACGCTATGTCGAAGCGCTGATAAATAAACTGGGCAGGCAAAACCTTCGGTTATCTCAGCGCATTGCGTCGGTTGTCCGCCGCGAGCAGGGAGTCACCCTGCACTTTGCTAATGGTGAAACTGAGCAGTTTGATAAAGTCGTGTTTGCCTGCCACAGTGACCAGGCACTGGCATTACTTGGCAGTGATGCTACAGCTGATGAGCAGGCCATTTTAGGCGCTATTGCCTATCAGCAAAATGAAGTGGTACTTCACACTGATACCCGATTGCTGCCGGAGCGTCGTGCGGCATGGGCTTCGTGGAACTATAACTTAGATGCTGCCGAGCGACATCGGGCTACGTTAACCTATAATATGAATATCTTGCAGCGGCTGGAAGCACCGGTAACTTTTTGTGTGACGTTGAATAACAGCAACGCTATTGCCAGCGATAAAATTCTTGGCCGGTATCGCTATGCTCATCCTGTTTACAACATGATGACCATGGCTGCTCAGTTACAACGAAAAGTTATTAACGGCCAGAATAACAGTTATTTTTGCGGCGCATACTGGTATAACGGCTTTCATGAAGATGGCGCCAGAAGTGCGGTTGATGTCGCTGCGATGTTCGGGATCCAATACTGATGCAAACCGGGCATGCAGTGTATTGCGGTGAGGTTGGCCATAAGCGATTTGTGCCGAAGATACATGGTTTTACTTATTCGCTCAATGCGTACTGGTTAGATTGCTCAATGTTAACAACTACGCATTTAGCAGCAGTGGGAATTACCTGCGAAGGATTTGGCGCAATCAGTTATCGGCGGCGCGATTACCTTGCCGGTCACAATGATTTACATACTGCTGTCCAGGATAAAGTGAAAGCGTTGGGTGGCAATAAGCCATTGGCTAAAGTGTATGTACTGACACCACTGGCAAACTGGGGTTATTACTTCAGTCCGCTGACACTCTATTACTGTTATGATGTTGATAATCAGTTTTGTTATCTGCTGGCGGAAGTCAGTAATACCCCATGGAACGAACGACACTACTATCTGCAGACAATCAGTGCAGATATAAGTCAGACCGGGTTTTATCATCACGATAAAGCGTTTCACGTGTCGCCATTTAACCCGCTTGATATGCAATATCGCTGGCAAATTCCAGCACCGGCTGCCAGCTTGTACTGCAGTATTACTAATCTTCAGGCGCAACAAGCCGTTTTCAGTGCCTGGGTCAGCTTAAAACGGTTTGAGCTGACCAGAGCGAGCCGTCGGCGGATCTTGATCCGCCATCCATGGCAAAACGTACAGGTAATGTGGCGCATCTACTGGCAGGCGTTAAAACTTTATTTAAAAGGCGTGCCGCTCCATCAACATCCAAAAACCAGGGAAAAGTAGTTATGAGTTTATCGCTTACCGATCAGGCGGTGTTTGCAAATTTGGGTTGGTTTGACCGGCTTTGCCGCAAGTTTACCCTGACTTTTTTAGGGCAGCTTAAGCAGGGTGATATCACTTTGGTTGAAGGAGAACAGCGTTATCAGTTGGGTGAAGCGGGCAGTGATCTCAAGGTGACATTAACGGTGCTCGATCCGACTTTTTATCAGAAACTGGTGCTGGCAGGTTCAGTGGGTGGGGGAGAAGCTTATATCGAAGGTTACTGGCGTTGCGACAACCTAACTGCCTTGGTTCGCATTTTTGGACGCAATCTGTCGCTGCTGGATAAAATGGACTCTACCTGGGCCAGGCTGAGCAGGCCATTTCTCAAGGCATTAAACTGGCGCAACAGCAACACAAAAACTCAGGCTAAAAAAAACATATCGGCGCACTATGATCTGGGTAACGATATGTATAGCTTGTTTTTAGACAACAGCATGATGTATTCGAGTGCCGTATTTCCGACCGAGACAACTGATTTAGCCACGGCGCAGCAGCACAAGCTGAAACAGATTTGTGACAAATTACAGTTAACCGCTGATGATCACCTGATTGAAATTGGTACCGGCTGGGGAGGCATGGCAATCTATGCGGCGCAGCATTACGGATGCAAAGTCACGACAACCACAATTTCAGCTGAACAATATGCCTATGCCCAGGCCAGGGTTAACGCTTTAGGGCTGCAGGATCAGATAACCCTGCTGTTTGATGACTACCGCGATTTAACTGGCCAGTACGATAAATTGGTGTCGATCGAAATGATAGAGGCAGTTGGTGACAATTATCTGGATGACTATTTCCAGAAATGTTCCAGTTTGCTTAAACCTGATGGTTTAATGGTACTGCAGGCCATTACTATCGTCGACCAGCGTTATCAGCAATATGTTCGGGAAGTGGATTTTATTAAGCGATATGTTTTCCCCGGCGGCTGTCTGCCTTCAATCAGCCGGATGGCGACAGCGGTTAGTCGCAAAACTGATTTGGTGATCCGGCAAATTCAGGATATTGGTTTTGACTATGCTAGAACGTTGAAGCTATGGTGCGACAACTTTATGCATCACCGCGATGCGGTGCATCAGTTAGGTTACGACGATAACTTTATCCGACTGTGGCATTTTTATCTTTGTTATTGCGAAGGCGGATTTAGAGAGCGGGCGACCAGTGCGGTGCATATAGTGTTATCTAAACCCGCCAATCGCAGTATTTGTTAAGTCGGGTGGCCTGCACTTTTTTCAGAGCTGCCGGTAAATTGTTCTTAAATTTTTCAACAAAATTGAGCCTGATAGTATTTATTTTGTAAACTTGCGCTAAATCATGAAGTTAACTTTATTCCGTTATTGGTATGGGCTTTGCAACCATTAGATATATGTTTGTCGTAGCTGACACTTTACAAAGGGCTACGGCGAGACTTTGGTCCTTAAACTAATGGAGCATGATATGAATAGTGATATTGCAGAAGGCAAGTGGCGTCAGTTGAAAGGTACTGTGAAGGAAAAATGGGGTAAATTGACTGAGGATGATATTAAACAGGTCGATGGTAACCTTGATAAATTTATCGGTGTCATGCAGGAACGTTATGGCATGAGCCGGGAACAGGCTGAAAAAGAGTTTGACCGCCTTAAAGATTAAAACCTGACTATAAAAAGGGCCGCATGGCCCTTTTTTTTATCGTCTTTGACAGAAGAAAACAACGGGGCTTTGCAGGTGCTAAATCATATCATTCTTGTCTAGTGACTTTAAAACGGGTAAGACCTATTAAGCGCCCGGATTCAGTAACCACCTGCACCTGCCAGTTGCCCTCAGGATACGGAGGAAATACCTGTTTATGACTCCAGGCCCGATACCCGGCCTCGCGCCCGCCTTGTATGTCCAGCACAATCCTATCCACTTCCCGGCCATTGTGCAGCCAGACATGATGAACCTGTTCTTTTAATCCTCTTGGTGCCCGCACTGCTGTCCAGGCATATAAACCTTGTTGTAAATCTGTGCTATCCAGTTGCCTGATGTGGGCACCGGGTAACCGATGCTCAGTATTTACCTTATAAGAGACCGTAATATCGGTAAGCCGGATCCCTGCAGGAGGGATCCAGCTTCGCAGTTGCCACAAACTAAGAGCCATCAGACACAGTACACTGAACAGCAGAGGCAGGCGCCACCAGTGACCAGCAGGTAAAATCCGGATCAGGCTGGGTAAGCTGAATATCAGCGCCAACAGAATGGCTGCAATAAGACTTTGCTGGGTTGTCAGCTGTAAAAGCAATGGCAGTACAACCAACATCACGACAAACAGGGCAAAAGTATGAAACGCCCCGAACAGGGCGTAACGTGTGGCTAAAAATTTATAGTATAGGGGGTCAGTAATTGAGATAAAGGCACACAACAGAACGAGGCTGGTAAACACGGCCTGAGGATGATCCCAACTGGTAACAACCAGAAAGAATGGCAGAGCAAAGAACAAGCTCTCCTGATGAACTAATTGAGTCAGAAATCGAAGGACAACAGGTGATAATTTCCAACCAAACCGTCGTACTAAGCTGGTTTTAAGCCAGCTTTCGGCTATCAGCAATATCCAGCTGATTAACATAAAAACGGCAATAAACTGAGCGACGGACTCTTTACGGTCTACCAGCAGATAACTGGCAATACCACTTACAAAAGCTAATACCGCCATTAAGCCGGAATGGCGTTGAAATGTCTTTAGCAGCCAGTTGAATAAAAGATGAAGCTTGGCCATACTGGCTGAAGTTGCCAGATTAGCGGCCCACCAGCATGATGCCGGCGTCTAAAATAACAATCTTCTTATCTTTATAAAGCGCGCCGATCGCTTGCTTATATGCCTTTTTACTTACACCAAATGTTTCGTAAATCAGCTCTGGGGAACTTTTATCAGTTAAGGTCAGTTTGCCATCATTTTGTTTAAGCTTTTGCAAAATCTGCTCAGTCAGTTCCAGCGCTTGTTTATAAGTCGTCGCTGTTAACCGCAAGTCTATTTTACCATCCTCGCGCACTTTTACGATGTAGGCGGTGAGTTTGTCTCCACGGCGCAGTGGTTTAAAAACCTCGTTTTTATAAAGTACACCCCAGTGCTGCTGGTTGACCACAGCTTTATAACCAATGTCCGTCTGGTCGCTGATAATCACGCCGACTTTATCACCCGGTTGATATTGAGGTAGGGTTTTATGCAGATGACGGTCTAATTTGGTTGATGCAACAATCCGATTACTGACATCAACATAACAGTAAACTAAATATCGCTGGCCTTCCTTCAATGGGATCTGTTGTTCGCTGAAAGGAACCAACAGGTCTTTTTTCAGGCCCCAGTTCAAAAACGCCCCGACCTTAGTAACTGCGACGACCGGCAGCATCGCTACCTGGCCGACCATGATCGCTGGTTTTTCTGTTGTGGCGATAAGCTGATCTTCTGAATCAAGGTAAAGAAAAACCTGCAAAGCCTGGCCAATCTGCAACCCTTGAGGTGCGACATTATTAGGTAGTAATATCTCTCCCCAACTTAAACCATCAAGATAAAAGCCAAATTTAACCTGCTTTTTAACGGTTAAGGTGTTCAGGGTGCCCAGTGCAATCATTTGTTATCCATAGTTAGGTGCTTTGGGCTTATTGTATCGTCTTTTCCTGCCAGCTGCTGAGCTTATTAAAGAAAACGACTACAATTTAACGGTATGGCTTTTATAAAAACCTACCCGCGGCTGCCCGGTCCGCTGCTGCAGCCGTTGCCAGATTTTTTCATGAAAAAAATAGGCTACGGTATTGGCTGCAGGTTCAATTACTGCAACCAGACCACCCAGAACCAAATCACCGGTAATGACGTAAGTAACAGTGAAAGCGATACTGAAGTGCATGATGGCAAAAGTTGTTGTTTTCAGCATTTAGTAAACTCCATTCAGGTTTAATGGCATAATAACGCTGCTCTAAATTGTTTAAAGTGAATTAAAGCGTTACTGTTAATCGTAAATATTGATTATTGAGGTTCAGGCACTAATGCCGTGCCAGCACAAGGGTTTTATAAGACGCCAGGGTAAAAAAATGGATTGCAGGCAATGGTTAGATATCAAACAGTACGAGTTTTTACTGAACTGGTTTATGCGTAGGCAGCAGCAAGTCGGCCTGGCAGAGCTGGATGAGCCTTATTCATACGATGGATATAGTCGCTACGACCAGTTGTACCAGCAATTAGTCAAAGATGCCCAGATCGCATATCTGGAACGTTTTAGTGAGCTTGCGCCGCCGATTGTTTTTACTAATTTGTTTCACCTGGCAGAGCTTGAACTTGCAGGCAAACGGCCTAAGCTTAAAATCCCGAAAACGCTGCAATAAACCACGATATTATCGTGCTGGTTCCAGCCTTTTTAACGCGTCGGTTAACATTGGGGTATCAAGTTTTTCGTTCAGCGGCAGTAAGGTGCCGGCAGACCAAACGCCGTAGCTGCCATCCTGACGTAACACTACCATTTTATCTTTACGGATACTGACAATATCCTGTCTGCTGATACTAAGTTTAGGCCGGTCAGGTCTTTCTAACAGGTTATCACCAAGCCAGCTTTCTTCAGTGCTGCACCCTGCGGAACTTAGCAAAGTGGGCAATAAATCCAGATGCTGCGAATTATGCTGTTTTAATTGCTCATGTAAATCAGACCAGCGGATCAATATTTTGACCGGTGCCAGCACAAAAGCTGGTTGCTGGCTGGTCAGTGGTAATATCATAATCTGCTTATAACGCTGATAGTCTGTCCAGTTAACATCAGGTGAATTATCAAAAACGATATTGGCAATTGCCGTCTCTGTTTCCGTTACCGCCGACAGCCATGGCAACCGGGCACTGATTGCCGGCCACTTACTATGAATATGTAGAGTGTTAGCGGGCAGCTGCTCAATAAATGCCGGTGCCTGGTTTAATTGATACTGACTGTTTTCGGTCAATAGAAACTGACCATAAAGCAAGTGTAATAATGCTTCAGTGGTATTGTTTGGAGCAAAGTGTTGCTCATGCCAGCGTAAGCCTTGCTGACGCAGAAAATCAGCGGTATCACCGGCAATATGATCTGTAACCAGCACCAGTATGGGTTCAGCTTGAGTTGTCGAACAATGCAGCTGGCGTAAGCTGAGCTCTGGGCTGGAAATGCTCAGTCTGTCAGCCTGCCGCTGCGCCCGCTTAGCCAGGTCGACTAACTGGTATCTGGCCAAAAAGCTTTTGGCAGTTGCCGGGTAAGAAAAAGGCAAGACATTGTCAAGTCGGGTCACATCCGACTTCAGGCGGGCATCTGCGTAGATATGGATCAGATGGCTTAACATAAAACTGCCAATAAAGATCACCAGCAGCGGTCGACTGATATGGCTCTGCTTAAGCCGGGCAATTTTTTTCCAGCAATAATTACTTAGCACCAGTTCAACTGCGATAAGGATTGCAGCGACACCGCTGACTATCAGAATAAAATTACGCAGATTGGTTACAACTTGCTGTCGCAACAGCTCGATTGTCTGATGATATGAGGTGCTACCTATATGATACCCCAGATTGGCGTAGACATAGGCATCGAAAATTAATACTACCATGCCGGTAGTGGCCAACAGCGCTGCCAGTCCCCGCACATGTTTTTGATACGGAAATATCAGCGATAGCGGAAACACGGTAACGATAAAAAACATAAAACACAAAAAGGCGGTGTGTCCAAGCCAGTAGCAAAACAGGTAAACCCAGCCCAGCAATGTTTCGGGAGAGGGCTCAGATAACCAATAGATACTGGTAACCGCCAACGCCAGTACGGTATTAAAAAAACTGAACCAATGGCCCCAGCTGAGCAGCCGATTGACTTTTTTTACCAGCGACAAATTTTGTTCAATGACCATTAGGGATCAGTTACTTTTAGCGTTAACAGCATCGGCTAACGCCTGACTGAAATGACTGGCAACAGCGGCGCGTTGTGCGCCAGGAATGCTGCTGTTAATCACATGACTGACTGCATTTCCTAAACACATCAGGGCAAGCTCTGTCGTCGCTTTGTTAGCGTGCAGGGTCTCCAGTAACTCGTTTACCAGATTTTCAATTTGTGCAGTGGAATACTTTGATACAATGGGCATGCGACACTCAGATTAATATAATATTCAGACTACAGAATAGTATCAGATTTCAGTAAAAACAGGAAAAATTATGTCCGTTGATGTTTTGCATTTAGCTATTAACTATATTGATCTGTCAGCAAGTGGTGAGCACAGCGCCCATTATCGGGAGCAACTTATTGGGACTGATAAGTCAGTATCGACGCTGCTGGAGCAACTGCACCTGGCCTATAATGGTAAACCAGCTAAAGGCTATGCCAGTTTTATCCCCGAAAAAGATCAGACAGTGTCTGCTGCACTGGCCAGCTGGCAGGCAGGTGATACAGACTATCTGGGGTTTGCCAAAGCCATGACTGATACGTTGCTTACCCAATTAAGTACTCATCAGTTGCCGGAAACCGGTTATCTTGTGCTGGGCCATTATCGCTATCTGGCCAGCGAATTTCTTCTGGTTTGCCTGTTAGGCAGTAAAGATCATTTTGCCTTAACAGAACAGCTTGATCTATCAACATCCCGCCACCTTGATATCGCCAGGATGCAACTGGCAGCAAGATTAGATCTGACTGAGTACAACGTAAATGCTGCAGCTGGCAATTACATTAGCTTTATCCGGGGCAGAGCAGGGCGCAAGGTAGCCGACTTCTTTCTTGATTTTCTTGGCTGTGTTGAAAGTACCGATGCCCGCCAGAATAGTCAGAAAGTATTGTCGTCTGTTGAGGAGTATTTTGCCGCGGCGGAATTTGAACAAGCCGAAAAAACCTCTGCCAGGCGTCAGGTCTTTGATTACTGTGAAGAGCGGGCCAGGGCGGGTCAGGATGTGGTGCTGGCTGAGCTGTCTGCGGTGGTTGATCCGGAGCAGGAAAACGGGTTTTTACATTATTGTGCTGAGCAGCAACTTGAAGTGGCAGAACAGTTTCCGGTTGAAGTAAAAGAGTTGAAAAAGATGGTGAAGTTTAACGGTGCCGGCGGTGGTATATCACTGAGTTTTGAGGAAAAGTTACTTGGCGAGCGGGTACAATATGATGCCGCTACGGATACATTAATTATCAAAGGTACGCCGCCAAACCTGCGGGATCAGTTACAACGTTTTACTCAGGGCTATTCGGCTTTTCAGCATCAGCGCGATGATAACTGATATCTTCTTTGCTGCCAGCCACAGTGGGATGCGTTTCTTTCGCATCCTTAAGGCTGGGCATTTTGATTTTGGCTGAATGTTTTATCAGCATAATATTACCGATGATCATGCCAAAGCCAATTAGTAGTGCCCAGAATAACGGCCAGTTCATCAGCTGTCCTCAGAAATATTAATAACGTAAGTCTGATACAGTTGCGCTAAATTAGCCAGCACAGCTTGTTGCTCAGCAACTGGATGTTGCAGCAGACACTGGTGTAAGGTTTGCAGTGTTAACGCCTTCATATAAGGCTTGGCAATAGGTGCATAACTCAGATGCCAGGGTTCTGCGGCAACCCCACCACGGTAGTGTTGATAGGGGCGGAAAAAACCAAATTTCGCTGCTTCAGATTCAAGCCACTGGTGTAGTTTGTAAAAAGGCCCGGCTTGCTGATATTCGCTTTGCAATAGTTGCGGCCGGTAGTCTGATGTTACTGCTGAGGCGTCATAGACATCCAGCTCGGTGCCCCAATGATGCCTGCTGGCACCCGGTAAGGCTGAATACAACAAAATCGCTTCAAGTTTGGCCAGCCCCTCAAGGGAGCCAACAGAAACCGGTTGTTGCTGAAGATTATAAACCGGACGTAAACCGTCGCATTTTGCCTGCCAAATGGCTGCCTGGCGCTTGAAACTTCGATAAGCCGAAACAATAGTTATTGTTATGCCATCAGCCGCAGCAGCCTGCAGTAATTGCTGCCATGCTGCATGCATCTGAGCATGAATTAACTGGCCGTCAGCCAGTAAGCGCAGATGAGATTCACTCCAGCCGGTCAGAATATCGGCACCTGGTGTGACAATATTCATGCAGTTAGCTTTTGCTGTAACTGTGCTAACAGCGCCTGATATATATCGGCAAGTACTGTCAGATCATGAATAGACACGCATTCATTAACTTTATGAATAGTAGCGTTACAGGGGCCCAGTTCGACTACCTGTGCACCGGTGGGCGCAATAAAACGACCATCCGAGGTACCGCCGGTTGTTTCCAGGCGGGGGGTAAACCCCTGGATCTGCTCTACTGCAGCGACCACAGACTGAACCAGGCTACCGCTGTCTGTCAGAAACGGCAGTCCGTTCAGAATCCAGTCTAACTGATAATTCAGACCATATTTATCCAGCATGGCATAAACACGTTGTTGTAATTGTTCTGCCGTTACTTCTGTACTATAGCGGAAGTTAAACATGACTTTCAGCTCTCCCGGTACAACATTGGAAGCACCGGTTCCCGCGTTGATATTCGCAATCTGAAAGCTGGTTGCCGGGAAATAAGCATTGCCGTGGTCCCACTGTTCGCTGGCCAACTCTGCCAGCGCGGGAGCAGCTTTATGCACTGGGTTTTCTGACAGGTGAGGGTAGGCAACATGTCCCTGAATACCTTTAACCGTCAGGTGTCCGGTTAAAGAGCCACGCCGGCCGTTTTTAATCACATCTGCCAGTTTCTGGCCGCTGGAAGGCTCACCCACCAAACACCAGGTTATCTTTTCATTTCTCTGTTCCAGTGTTTCAATGACCCGTACAGTACCGTTTATAAAAGGGCCTTCCTCATCACTGGTAAGTAGAAAGGCAATGTTGAAAGCAGGCTCAGGACACACCGTCAGAAAGCGTTCAGTGGCCACGATCATCGCAGCCAGACTTCCTTTCATATCAGCAGCGCCACGACCAAATAAATTGTCACCGATAATAGTCGGAGTAAAAGGTGGGGTATGCCACTGGCCTTGAGGTCCGGTGGGCACAACATCAGTATGACCGGCAAAACAGAATAATGGTTTGTCCTGGCCGTGTCTGGCCCACAGATTAAGAGTATCTTCGAACGCCAGCACTTCGTTATGAAAACCAATAGCCGCTAAGCGGCTTGCCAGTAATGGCTGACAACCGGCATCATTTGGAGTCACTGACTCTCTTGCGATCAAATCCATTGCCAGTGACAAAACGGGGTTGTGCTGTGGATCTAGCCAGTTCATGTTAGTCTTCCAGAAGTTTTTGATATTGTTCATTATTAAAGCCAATGATATAGGTATCATTAACCTTTAGCAGCGGCCTTTTAATCATTGCTGGCTGTTGTAACATCAGTGCTAATGCGGTCTGCTCTGTCAGTTCAGCTTTGCTCGCCGCCGGTAAAGCCCGGTAAGTAGTACCGCGGGTATTTAACAGGTTCTGCCATCCGAGGTGCTTGCTGAATGTGTTCAGAAGTTCAGCGCTGAGACCGTCCTTTCGATAATCAATAAACTGATAGTCAATTTGATGCTGCTCAAGCCACGCTCTGGCTTTTTTTATGGTGTCACAGTTTTTAATACCGTACATATTAATCATAGAAATGCATTACCTATTTTAAAACGGGCACTATATCTGATGGTAATCTGAAAAAATTATGCAGGTAATACTATCGTAAACGACAGGATTTTTCTGCTGTTACTTGCTGAGAATTGCTGTTAGAGCTGTTTTTTTCAAAGCTGATAACGCCATATATGACATAACGATGACTTGGAGATGAATTCTTATTGAAAGCTTTATTTTTGCTGATAAAAATTCTGACAGCTGCCGCTGTCACTGTTGTCTGCTGCTTTAATTTGTCCACAGCTTCTGTGGGTAAGATTGTTGGTAACCCCATGACATCTGATTAAGGCGATGAATTTTCTACTTAATTAATTTGGCCTTGAATTTGCATAACCCTTATATAGGTAAATTTACTGATATGAAGATTAAAAAATGCAGTTGCTATGTGATACAAGTTAATCTGCGCACCGTAATTAAAATGTGCTAAAGTAAAAATTGGCCGTTGTAATAACACGAGGCTCTTGCTATGAAATTGTTTGCGCTGTTGCGTGAAGGGCGTCAGTACAGCCAGATATGGCCGGTAAAACCTGAGCTTAATCCGGTCTTTCCTGAAAATAAAATTATTCAGTTAACCAATCTTGCCATTCGTTACTTACCCGGTCTGGCAGTGTTAACGGCTTTTATTCAGTTAACGCTGCTCGGCAGCGCCTTTACTGGCCAAATTTTAGCGATGATGCTGTTTATTCTATCAATGCCCTTACAAGGCTTGTATTGGCTGGGCGTCAGGTCTTCCAGTCGGCTGCCACCCAGTTTAGTCAGTTGGTGCCGGCAGCTTCGTCAGCAAATGCGTGAGCATGGTGTTGAGACCACAACCGTTACTGAACCCCGGCTTTATTCTGATTTGGCACATACCCTGGCTATTGCTTACAAACAATTGGACAAAACTTTTATGCGGCCCTGGTTATAAGCCGCATCGACCCGAGGAACGAAAGTTACAAACCGTTTTCAAGCTTAAATACAGACCAAACCGGAGCATGATCTGACGGACGCTCTATACCTCGCAGTTCATAGTCGATACCTGCTTCGGTGCATAGGTCAGCCAGTGGTTGCGTGGCCATTACCACATCGATGCGCAGTCCCCGGTTGTCATCGAACCCTTTTGAACGATAATCAAACCAGCTAAACCGGCTGACATCTTCAGGATAAAGTTGTCGGTAGGTGTCAACCAGCCCCCAGTCTTTCAGTTTTTGCAGCCAGGCACGCTCTTCCGGCAGAAAAGACGTTTTACCTTCGCGTAACCAGCGTTTGGCATTAGCCTCGCCGATACCAATATCGAGATCAATTGGTGATATATTAATATCGCCGATCACCGTCAGATAATCTTCTGTGCTGTGATTTTGCTCAATATAATGTTGCAGATCGGCATAAAATTTCTCTTTAGCAGGAAACTTTGTCGGATGGTTGCGGTTCTCGCCCTGGGGGAAGTAGCCATTAAGTACCGTCAGGGTTTTACCATTTGCTAATGTATATTGACCAATCAGCATCCGACGCTGCGCATCGTCAGCATCACCGGGAAAACCATATTGCATATGACTGGCGGCTTGTTTACTTAAAATAGCTACGCCATAATGACCTTTCTGACCAAAATGGTAAACATGGTAGCCCATGGCTTTTACCTGCGTCATTGGAAATTCTTCATCATGTACTTTAATTTCCTGCAAGCCGATGATATCCGGCTGGTGTTTATCGATTAGGGCCTGCAACTGATGAAGTCGTGCACGAATGCCATTAATATTAAAAGAGATTATTTTCATGTTTTGCCTAATGCCTCAATCTGGAACAGGTTGGCATCATAACATGCCGGTCTGCCGGACGGTAAGTCTGCAAGGAGCGGCTTGTTGATCATATCTACTGCTAACAGCGAGTTAACCGAATACCAGATTGTCTATAGCCGCCGCCGTAGTCTGGCAATTATTGTGAGTCAGGGCAAGGTAACAGTACGGGCGCCAATTGGCTGCAGCAACTTGCAAATCGAGCAGCTTGTAACAACCAAACAACCGTGGATCCAGCGACATTTATTACGACAGCAGGCGCTATTGCCCACTGTAAACTGGCAACAGGAAGCAGAAATCCTGTTTAAAGGCAATCGACATAATGTTGTTTTTTGCCGGTCAGCGAATAGTGATGTGTTTTTTAACGATAACACTTTAATTATTGCGGTTAGTCACCGCGTCGATGCCACTAACTTATTAAAATGGCACGATAAATTGCTTAATCAGTGGCTTAAAGCACAAGCGACAGCAAGTTTTAACAAGCGGTTACAGGTTTGGGCTGCCGTTATCAATGTTGATTATCGTCAGTTAAATCTCGGGCAATGGCAAAGGCGTTGGGGGTATTGCGACAGTTCAGGGATAATAGGCCTGAACTGGCGGCTTATTATGGCGCCGGATTGGGTCAGTGATTACGTTATGGTGCACGAGCTGGTGCATCGTCAGGTGATGGATCACTCGCCGAATTTCTGGCATACAGTTAGCCGCTATCTTCCAGATTACCCTCAGGCCCAGGCTTGGTTGAGGTACTATCAACAGCAATTAGCCATATAAATCAGATTGCTTCAGGCATATTCATCATAAAAAAACGCCGGTTTCAAAACCGGCGCCAAAATGAACATCTTATTTCAGGGAGAGAAGTAAACACAACATTACAACTGTTAGCTATGACCCGCTAATGACTAAAAAATTCCTTAAAAATTATTTTTTTCTCATTTTGCTTTGTTACTTAGTTCTGGTTTACTCTGCAACTCAGTGTTTGCCAGGCTTATTTTATGACATTGGTCTGGTGTGGAGTACCAAAATGGAAATGATCAAATGATTAACAGATTGCGCTTATTACAGCTATCGAAACTGCTTGATGTAACCCGCCTGAACGATAGCGACCAGACACAGCTGATGACAGATTGGCTAAAGCAGCAACCGCAGCTCCCTGTAGCTGTTGCTGCCTATTGTGTTTATCCGGAATATCTTAATGAGCTCAGGCATTTTAAGGCAGAAACGGCGCAATCATTTGAACTGGCGACTGTCGTGAATTTTCCGCATGGCGACATGCCACTTCCACTAGTATGTCAACAAATTAAAGCGGCTTTGACAGCAGGGGCTACCGAAATTGATTGTGTCATGCCGTATCAGGCTTTACTCAACGGGGAGTTGCAACAGGTTGCTGATTTTTTATCAGAAGTACGGCGCTGTTCTGCAGACACTTGTTTAAAAATTATTATTGAGTCAGGTGAACTGATCACGGCCCAGCAGGTTGCCCGTGCAACACAGCTGGCTATTGACTGCGGCGCAGATTTTGTAAAATCATCCACTGGCAAAGTGGCCGTTGGTATTACTGAAGAGGCAGCCAGAATTATGCTGACAATTATTGCTGCTGCAAACCGGCCAGTTGGTTTTAAAGCCTCAGGTGGGGTGAGGACCATTGCTCAGGCGCTGCAGTTAATTGACTTATATGAACAGATAACCGGTATAACGGCGACCAGCGCAACAATGCGAATTGGTGCAAGTGCACTGGTCAGCGAATTAGCCGATCAATTAACGATGGGTTGATCTGCCGTACAGATCTAAGTTCATCCGGTTTAGGTTCGCCGTTTTTGCCGCTTTTGCTGCTTTAGTTGAGAGAATTGACTAAACAACTCCTGATAACGTTGGCGATGATGTTCGGGTAAGGGCATGTTATCAACAATTCTGAATGCTTTCTTGCAGCGCTCAAGCATATGCCCTGCGGCATTATATGTCTGCGTTTTAAGGAGTTGTAAGCTGGTTTGAATAACATTTAACGCACAGCCTGTATTCATCGGTGCCAGTTCCAGTGCTTGCTCAAATAGCGCAAGCGCTGCCAGATGTTGGCCCTCTTTGTATTGTCGGATACCATCTTTGTTCAACTGGGTAAAATGCTGTTGCTGTGATTGGTTGTGTCGTTGTTGATCAGACAACAGACGGGCTAAAACGGGTTCAGCTTTCATTGCCGGTTCAATAAGTGAAGCCAGTTTTTCTGCCTGCTCAAATTCGCCAATCTGGTTAAGTAAAAAAACTGTATCGGGTAAAATCAGCGGCTCGGTTTCAGCGCGCTCTGCGACCATCGCAAAGGTTTTTTTTGCCTGGAATTGTTGACCGCTTAATGAATCCAATCTGGCCTGACACAAGATTTCAAATAAATCAAAGTCAGTTTCACGGATTAAGCTATCATCCCGACGAGCTCTTTGCAGTGCTATTGCAACTTCCTGTGAATAACGGTTACATTGCTGCGGATCGTCACTAAGCGTCGCTGCTGCAATGATGCTGCGAATATAATTAAGTAGGTGGATGACATCCTGTCGCGTTGAGCGACGGGTGATTTCATAAAGCTGTTTGCTTGCCAGAACCTTGGCATGGGTATCCTGCAAGGCGTGAGCGATATCCATATATAAATACTGACGATGTATGGAGTAGGGGGCAATATCGGTAGCGGTTTGAATACAGCAAAATGCCTGCTCCGGGTCATTTTCGGCCAGGTAGCAGCGCGCTTTAACGTCAAGTGCTTCAGCCAGCAACCGGTTCTCTTCCAGCGCTTCGTCACATAAAGCCTGACATTCCAGCCATCGTTGTTGTTCAAAACATACTTTGGCCATCAGCAATAATGCCCAGCCATTGCGTCGTTGATCCAAACAAGCTTGCAAAAGATGCTCTGCTTCGTTGTAACGTTGCAGTGATAATAAGTTTTCTGCAAGTACCCGTTTACAAAATTGCTGATAGCGCCCCGCAGCGTTGATTTCCTGCTGACACAGCTCGACTACCTGTTCAGCGTTTTTATCATAAAGTGCCTGAAATAATTCAGCTAATTGTGTTTTTTTCTTTTGAAGCCGGATTATTCTGCTTCGTAAAACACTTTGCGAGAAAGGTTTTACAAGGTAGTCATCAGGTTCAAGTTCGACTGCGCTGACTACAACTGGCACCGAATTTTCTCCGGTAACCAGCATAAAAATGCTGTGGGGTTTTAGTAACTTTTTCTGGCGCAAATCTTCAAGCAGCTGTTTACCGTTTTTGCCGATTCCCAAATGATAGTCGACAAAGAGTATGTCATAATCTGCATTACTGCATTTAGCCAGAGCCTGCTCGCCTGTGAGAGCAAATGCGACATTGGTTGCCCCCATAGAATAGAGCACACCTTTGAACATCAGCTGAAATGCGCGCTGGTCATCAACGATCAATACCCGTTGATTTTCCAAAGTCTTATTATGCATTAGTGCCTGTACTCAAACCTGAATAAGCCAAGTGTCGGAAAAATAAGGCGGATTGGCAAGCAATATAATTTAAACGGAACAGTCGTTTATCGCAGTGGTTAACGTAGCGGAAATGGTGGAGGGGGAAGGATTCGAACCTTCGAAGGCAGTGCCGGCAGATTTACAGTCTGATCCCTTTGGCCACTCGGGAACCCCTCCACGAGTGTGCGCATATTACCAAACTGTCTTTTTATGTAAAGCAATTTACTTAACTTTTGCAACCAACAGCCGATAAACCAGACAATCAAAGTTTAATAAGCTGCTATGACTCCTATTATTAACGAATGGCAACTCGATTGCCGGCTAAATAAAGCGCTTAACCAGAGCCACCGAGCTGACTTTAGCTTGTTGCTGGCATTTTTGTCGCCGGCCATTGATGAGATGGCACAGTTTCAGACTCCGCAACCAGAACCCCGAACGAGAACCAGTAACTTATACGCCCGGTTTTCATTGCCTGAGCCAAGAGGTTTTGGTTGGCAGGGGCAGGATCTGGCGAAATTAAGCCGGCAAAATCAGGCTCTTCATGACGGGGGATTGGCTCAACTAAAATTGCAGCAGTATCTGGAGCCGGGGCCAATGGTGTTAACGGACGATAACACCAAGTTGGCCGCTGAGGTGAATCAGAACCTGGATCTTCATAGTAAACGCCGGCGTAGCGGCGGTGAGGGCATAACGCGGGATGAGGCTGATCCGGCTGCACTTTATGAAGTTTTACAACAGTTACAGCAAGCAGCAGCCTGACCGTTAGTGGCTAATTTGTATCCGCAGTTATGCCGGACGCAGAGTGCGGGCTACAGTGCTTAAACTTTTTACCACTGCCACACGGGCAAGGATCATTCCGGCCTATTTGCCGCCCTGGTATAGCGGTAATCTGTCCCTCAACATAAAACCAGCGCTCTTTGAATATAAAATACGATTTTTCTGCAAGGCTTTCCAGTTTATTACCATGGATATAACGAGCAACAAAACTGACTGTACCGTCAAAACCAGCCTGTCCGGTAATATTTTCAGTCCAGTTACTAATCGACAAGCTAATAAAATGCACGCTGTTTGCAAATTCTGTGATCTGATTTTTTAGTAAGGCTTGCTGTTTTTGCGTGTTAAGTGTGAATGTCAGATGATCAGTTTGCACAAGATAGTCAA
>NZ_JAWVZF010000017.1:0-31269 GCF_033722355.1 Arsukibacterium sp.
AAGGCAATAATTGCCAATATAACAAAATCAACCCAAACCATTTGCTACCAAAGGATGCCTGATGACGGCGCGCATTCTATCAAACCGGTTCGGGCTTGGCTAATTATTTTCAGTCACCTGATAGCGGCTTACCACCAACCGCGCTATTCCTGTTAATTCCTGCAGTTTTTCAACCTGTTGCTCAAGGCGGGCTTTTCGAAGCTCCGGCCCTACTATTACACTGGTTAATTGCTGGCCATTACTATTGACAATATCACGGGTAAAAGTCACGTAACCTTCCTGTCGCAACTTCGCCACCAGTGCATTGGCATTTTGCGGATTACTAAAACTGCCGACACGTACCACCCAGGCGTCCTCTTCAGGCGCAGTATAGGTCGGGCCTTTATTGTCTTTTAGTGCAATAGTTGCCGGAGCCGTGTTTTGTGAATTAATAGTTACCTGAGCATAAGCCTCAGAGGGCAAATCAGTTGTGTCAGACGCACTGGCAGCCTGATTCTGGGCAGCATCAGTATCAAGCGCTATTTCGTTAACAGGCGTCTGAGCAGCACCACTGCTGGCGCTGTCAAATGCTGCCTGATCAAACGGTTCTGCCTGTTGCACCCCCTGAAACTCAGGGCGGTCCGGAATGACTTTAAAGTCATCTTTTACCACTTGTTTTTCGCCATCAAGTAAATCAGGCAGAAAAATGATACCGGCTAGTATCAGTATCGTGGCACCGAGTAATCTGTGCTTAAATCCAGCAGTCATGTCGTCTCCTGATAGTAGCTTGCCAGCACTGCAGACACTGTGACAAAAGATCCAAAAATAATCAGTAAATCATCATCCTGCAACTTTGATAATAGCTTGCTAAATGCTGTTGTCACGTCGTGATACTGCTGGTAATCGGGCTGAACAGAGGCTGCGGACACCAGGGCGGCCGATAATTGCGCCGCTGAAGCGCCCCGGCTACCTGGCAGGCTGCTAAGATGCCACTGATCAATGACAGAGGTCAAGGGCGCTAACGCCTGCACCATATCCTTATCTTTCAACATGCCCGCTAACGCCACAACTTTACCATAACGAGGCTTCAGTGCTGATAATTGTGTCGCCAGATAACGGGCCGACTGCGGATTGTGAGCGACATCGACGATAATTGCCGGACGGTGTTGTAAAAACTGCATACGGCCAGCCAATGTGATCCCCGTTAGGATCTGATTTAACAACGCATGCTCAGGTAATAACGACAAATGTTTAAGTACGGCCAGACTGGTTGCAACATTCTGTACAGGCAGTGAAGGTAAAGGCAAGCCCTGATAGGCCACTGCGCCGCACTGCCAGTCCCAGCCATCAGTATTCACCTGATAAAAGTAGTCCTGGTTTATAATCAATGCCGGGCATGCCAGCGTGCTGACCATCGCTCTGACAGAGGCAGGCGGTAATAATTCACCGATCACAACCGGTTTAGCCTGCCGGAACACGCCGGCCTTTTCCCTGCCTATGGATTCTCTGTCGTTACCAAGCCAGTCCTGATGGTCTAAATCCACCGTCGTCAAAACACTGATATCAGGGTTGACAATATTGGTGGCATCCAGCCTGCCACCCAGTCCCACTTCAATCAGACAAAAATCAACCGGTTGACGTTTAAGAATTGCAAAGGCTGCCAGCGTTGTAAACTCAAAGTAGGTCAGCGCTATCTCATGCCGAAGCGCTTCTATCTGGGCCAGCGCATCAACCCATAAAGCATCCGTAACGTCATGGTTATTCAGCCGCAACCGCTCATTAAAGCGCAATAAATGTGGCGAACTGTATACGCCGACGCTAAATCCCTGAGCCAGCAATAGCTGCTCCAGCGTCCTGGCCGTAGACCCTTTACCATTAGTGCCTGCGATCAGAATAACCTTACCGGGTAGCTTGGCTAGATCAGCCCGTGCCGCAACCTTTTTTACCCGTTCCAGGCCAAGCTCAATTTTATCAATTGGGTGGCTTTGTTCAATATAACAAAGCCAATCGGCCAGGGTCTGGCACGATTGGCTTGACAGTGATATAGCTGACATAACTTCCTAAGCAGCGTCGTGCCCGGATACCGGTGCCGGCAACTGCATAAACTTGGCAACAAGGCGGGCAATTGTATCGCGCATTTTCCGCCGGTCAACAATCAGATCAATGGCGCCATGCTCCAGTAAGAATTCACTACGCTGGAACCCTTCTGGCAGCTTCTCCCGTACTGTTTGCTCAATAACTCTAGGTCCGGCAAAGCCAATCAACGCTTTAGGTTCACCAATATTAATATCGCCAAGCATCGCCAAACTGGCTGATACCCCACCCATTGTAGGGTCTGTTAATACTGAAATATACGGTAAGCCCTGTTCACTGAGTTTGGCCAGCGCAGCTGACGTTTTCGCCATCTGCATTAAAGAAAACAGCGCTTCCTGCATTCGGGCACCACCACTGGCTGAAAAGCAGACAAAAGGCACTTTGTGAGTCAGGGCGTATTCTACCCCGGCTACAAACTTAGCACCGACTACCGATGCCATTGACCCCCCCATAAACTCAAATTCAAATGATGCAGCAACCATTGGCATGCCATGCAAGGTACCGTGCATAACAATCATCGCATCTTTTTCATTTGTCTGCTTCTGGGCTGCAGTAATCCGGTCTTTATAACGTTTGCTGTCTTTAAATTTCAGCAGATCCTGCGGTTCAAGTTCTGCAGCAATTTCAGTGGTGGAGTGGCTGTCAAAAAAATGGGTTAGTCGGGTACGGGCATTAACCCGCATATGGTGGTCACATTTTGGGCAGACACCTAAATTGCGATCCAGATCGGCTTTATATAACACAGCATCACACGAGCTGCATTTTGTCCAGACGCCCTCGGGAATATTACGGCGCGCCGAGGTAGAGGTTCTGGGCAGGATTTTTTCTAACCAACTCATAATACATTCCTATCAACAGGTATCAGACGTTATACCTAATAGTAGACAAAATACGTCAAAAAACGCCGAAATAAAACTAAACGGGCGCTATTAAAGCACAAACAACGGCATCCGGAATATAAAAAACTGGTCTTAGCAGCCATTATAAGAATAACGGCCCTGGTGCGGCTTTAGGAATAGCAAACTGTTCCGGGTAATCCACGTCGACCAGATAAAGGCCGCCTGGTTTCGCTGTTGCTGCGGCCAGAGTACGGTTACGACTTTGCAGCAACTCACCAAGCCAGTAGACAGGTTTACGCCCCATACCAATTTCCAGCAAACTACCGGTAATATTGCGTACCATATGATGTAAAAAGGCATTGGCTTTAATATCCAATATAAGATAGTCCCCCACCCGGCTTAACTGCAGATGGTGAACATTACGAAACGGTGTTTTTGACTGACATTGGACAGCGCGAAATGCACTGAAGTCATGCTCGCCAAGCAATACCGGGGCAGCTTGCTGCATCAATCCGATATCCAGCGGCTGATGATAGTGACTAAGGCCGGAGCGCAAGATTGCCGGCCGGTATTTCTTATTGCAAATGATATAACGATAGCGTCTGGCGGTAGCACTGAACCGGGCATGAAAATCCTCTGCAACAGGCTTAGCCCAGCGCACAGCGATCTGATCTGGCAACTGACTATTAGTCCCCATAATCCATGCTTTCTCATCGCGCACCGCTTCGGTATCAAAATGAATAACCTGACCGGTTGCATGTACTCCGGCATCTGTTCGTCCGGCACAAAAAACCTCAACCGGGCTATTGGCAACTTTTGTCAGGGCGGTTTCTAATTCCTGTTGCACACTGTTAACTTCACGCTGGCGCTGCCAGCCGAAAAAGCCAGTGCCATCATATTCAATACCTAAAGCTACTCGCATGGGGGGCCCTCTTAAAAACCGTTGCGATTATAACGCAGAGCAGTGCTGAGCGCAGCCCGGCATTCGTCCGGGCGGGCCAATAATTTACTCTGCCTTCTGTTGCAGGGCTTTCGCTTCGGTTTTTATATGCTCAGGGGCGTCTGAATCGAGCACCTCGGTAATAATCTGGCCGGCACTTTCCCGGTCATCTATTTCGATATAAGCCCGTATCAGATCAAGTTTTGCTGCAAAACCATTATCTTCGGTATCAACATCTTTCGGATTATCATTGCCAATCACATCTGCAAATTCATCCAGGCCTACGTCAACATTCAGCTGCTCGAACCGGCCATCATCTTGCTGCATCTGCTCACTGCTGGCGAGTAAGTTGTCAATTTCAACAAAATCTGCATCAGATAACGCGATGGTCTCCTCTTCCAGCGGTGCAGCACTGAACACGGCATCAACATCCAGACTGAGGTCTTCACTGTCACTGGCAGTAGTTTGTGCCATCGCTTCTAACTCAGTCAGCAAATTATCAAACTGACTGTCGTCAAGTTTCGCCAGCGTCTGATCGGCGTCCTGATCGGCGGCAGAAATATCAACGGTGACAGCATCCTCATCATGTAGCTGTTCCTCATCAATAAAATCTTCATCGCCCAATTCAAGCTCAGGGTAGCTATCGAGCATCTTGCTTGGGTTTTCCACTGATAATGCAGCTTCGGATGGCTTGGCTACCGAGTCATCGTCGCTGCTCTGTAAATCCGGGCCCTCATTTTCAGCGGTAACATCACTATCATCAGCCAGCTCATCACCCGCAGCTTCTGTAAGAGTATCCGGGGCAGTCAGTTCTTCAGCGATGCTTCCTCCCAGCTGAGGCTCCACTGCTTCGACCTGCTGGAGCAACTCATCGAGTTCCGCACTGAGTAATTCTGATGCCTTATCGTCTTCGGCGGCAGGACTGGCGCTGGTCTGGCCGCCCCCCTCCAGTGCTAACGCCTCGGCAAATGCATCAAGCTCAGTACGATCAAAGCTCTCATCCTCGATCAGGCTGACAATCTGGTTGTCCGTTAATTCGTCATCGCTGCTGTCGCTGCTGAAGTGTTCATTAACGAGCGGCTCGCTGCTGTTGTCAGTCTCCACCAGAATATGTTCAACATCGCTCTCGTCAAGCGTCAGCTCATGATCTGAGTCAATATTGTCGTCATCATGACCTGGCGGCACATCAGATACTGATACAACATCGTCAGTTTCATCCAGCATGTCCAGCTCAATTTCTTCCAATAAATCATCATCAGCGGAGACATCTTCAACCGGCTGATATTCTGAAGTAGCAGGCGTTTCTGTCAGCTCTGCCAGATCAGATGACGCCATCTCGCTTTCATCAAGATCAATGATTTCTTCATCAGCCTCAACTGCAGTAAGTTGCTCTGAATCAGCTGCTAACGGCCCGGTACCAGCGAAATCACTATCGAGATCTGTGGCATCGGGTTCCTCATCCAGCGCAATAATAGCGTCGTCCTCATCTTCTGCTGACAGCAACGCATTTAAATCACTGTCTGACAAAATATTATCAGCATCAAATTCCGCTTTGCCAGGCTCACTGCTGAGCTCAGCAGGGTCAAGCATATCGTCAGACAAAGCATCGTCTGTCGCCGCTGCATTACCGGCTCCTTTTGCTGTTAAACTGTCATCGTCCAGCAAAATGTCATCATCAAGCAACGCATCATCGTCCAGCAGGGCGTCATCATCAAAATCAGGTAAACTGTCGTCAAGGACATCCGTGCCCGCAAAATCACCACTGTCATTAAACGCATCGTCCAGCAGACTTTCGTCTATTTCGAATAAGGCACTATCTTCCAAATCGTTGTTGTCATCAAGTGGTGGCAACGGTGACTTATAATCGGCTGGTGGTGCTGTGGTGTTGTTCACCGCCATCACCGCGGCTTCCGTTTGCTGACCGCGGCGTTTTAACCATAGCACCACACCCAACAGAATGAGCAGCGCCGGAATGGACGCTGCCAGCACCCAAATCAGCGGATTGTTTAACAGTTCGCTGCTCTGCTCCCGTTCAGCCGCTAATACTTTGGCCGCTTCGGCCTCTTGTTGTTGCTGGGCTTGTTGCGCAGCCAAAATGTCGGCTTGCTGCTGCAATACGGTATTTAATTGTTGCTGCAGGGTACTGTCTTCTCCCAATTGCTGCTGCAGGGCCAGTAATTCGGTCTGTACCTGTGATAACGTCGCTTTTAGCTGATTATTCTCACGGGCAATCGCTTCTATCATCAGCAATGAATTGCCAAACTGATCTTTTAACTCAGTAAGCTGCTGCAGCTGCTCTGCAGAAATAGCGGGGGTTGCTGTTTGCTGACTGACAGGTTGCTGACTGGCGATATTCTGCGTTGCCGCCTGGCTTCTTGCCGCCCAGGCTTTGTCATCAGAGTCTGACTTGGCCCGTGCAATATTATTATCAATTGCCCTGATCTCCCGCAGATTGGGCAACTGCAATGTTGCCCCCGGGCGCAAATGATTCAGATTGCCGTCAATAAATGATTCTGGGTTTTTCAGGTATATCGCATACATTACCTGATAGGTAGTGACATCAGCGTCGGCCGGTTTTACCCGCTCAGCAATGCGCCAAAGGGTATCCGTTGCGTTAAGCGGCCCTAACTGGCGCTGCATAAGCGCGGTATCAGTATTTTTGGGCCCCCGCAGTGGTGTTGATACCGGCTCATCAGCCAGCGCAACGCCCGTCAGCAGCGTCGAAAAATTGACAACCAATAATAAAGACAACAGACGAAGTGGCATTACCTTTCCTTACCCGGGCAACAAAAGCTGATTCAGGCTTATTTCAGCATAACGGTATCAATGATGAAAACATATGCAAACACTGTTCCAATATTATCAGAGTAACCATTAGACAGCAGCAGTAAGCAAAATATAAATCAGTAGTGGTATTGTTACCAGCATAAACCTTAACTGGAAAAAAGGCTCCCGCAGGAGCCCCATATCAGCAACCAAGTTAATTACAGATAATCACGGATAAGATGTTCAGCAATCTGAATGCTGTTTGTTGCCGCGCCTTTGCGGATATTATCCGCTACGACCCACAGGTTCAGGCCGTTTTCATAAGAGAGGTCCTGCCGGACCCGGCCGACAAATACTTCGTCCTTGCCGGTTGCACTGCAAACCTGAGTCGGAAAATCAGCATTATCGTCCAGCAGTACCACCCCCGGTGCATCCGCCAGCAATGCTTTAGCCTGTTCAACGGTTAGCGGCATCCGGGTTTCAATATGGACAGCTTCAGCATGGCCGTAGAACACCGGCACCCGCACCGCAGTGGCATTTACCGCAATAGTGCTGTCCGCAAAAATTTTCTGGGTTTCCCAATGCATTTTCATTTCTTCTTTGGTATAGCCGTTATCCAGAAACACATCAATCTGCGGTATCACATTAAAGGCAATCTGCCGGGCAAACTGGCCGTCCCCTTGCAGGGGCCGGCCATTCATTAACTGTGCTGTTTCACTGGCAAGCGCATCCAATGCTGCCTGGCCCGCACCGCTTACCGACTGGTAGGTTGCGACATTAATCCGGCTTATTCCCACCGCATCATAAATGGGCTTTAATGCCACCAACATCTGAATAGTGGAACAATTCGGGTTGGCAATAATGTTTCGGTTGCGAAAATCGGCGATAGCCTGAGCATTTACTTCAGGCACAACCAGTGGGACATCGGCGTCATAGCGAAAATGTGAGGTGTTATCAATTACCACACAGCCCGCCTCGGCTGCTTTAGGGGCATAAATAGCAGAAACACTGCCACCGGCCGAAAACAACCCGATTTGCACCTGACTCCAGTCAAAGTTATCGGCGTCAAGCACTGTTATTTTTTTGCCTTTAAAGGTAACAGTACCTCCGGCAGAACGGCTACTGGCCAGCGGAAAAAGTTGATTGACCGGAAAATCACGCTGCTCCAGAATTTCTATTAAATGCTGTCCAACTAATCCGGTTGCGCCCAAAATTGCTACATTGTATTGCGATGCCATGCCTGAACCCCTTATTACTGACTTGTAAAGCCTAACTGCGTCATCCAATCCGGTACTTTACCGCCTAAAAGCTGCACCGAGCTGAACTCACGTCGCGGCGGATAAGACTTTCGCAGCCAGTCAAACCCTTCTCGCTGGATATGAAAACGGAATAACGCATCATCCCGACGCACATCATATAACATTCGTGCCAAATTTTGGACATCCGGAAGCCCAAAATTATCAGATATCTGTACCTTTTCCACGGCGGGTCTGGCCAGTAAATCAGCCAGCTGACGCAGCGGCTGCTGATTTAGCAGTGTGCAAAGCTGCTGATACAACATCTCGGTACCGCGCGCCTTACCTTCAATACTGTGACCGGCTATGTGTGCCGTCGCAATATCCAGATAAGGCAATAATGCCTGCAGAATTTCCGGCTCATGCTCCCAGACATCCAGCACCACAGGACGGGGCCGGTGGGTCAGTGCCTGGAGCAGTGCCTCATTATCAATTACCGCACCGCGTGATGCGTTAATCAGCGCACAACCGGGTTTGAGCAGTGCCAGCGCCTCTGCATCTAATAAATGCCAGCTGGGGGCGGGGCCAGTTAACACCATCGGTGTATGGAAACTGATAATATCAGCCTGTGTGCACAGTGCTCTAAAAGGCGTGTGGGTAAAATCGGGCTCAGCCGCGGCCCTCGGTGGATCACATAGCAACAGCTTAATACCCAGCGCTGCTGCGGCCTCTGCCAGGCGTTGCCCGATATGTCCGACTCCGACAATACCCAGCGTTTTGCCGCTCAGCTGCCACTGATACTTTTCTGCCAGAGCCCAGATAGCACTTAATACATATTCCACCACGGACTGGGCATTGCAGCCGGGCGCAGAACTAAAACTGATATTGCGTCCGGCCAGATAGCCCTGATCAATATGCTCCGTACCGATAGTTGCCGTACCGACATACCGCAACGCCGTATTCTGTGCCAGTAAAGCCTGATTAACCTGCGTTACTGACCGGACCAACAGCAC
This sequence comes from Arsukibacterium sp., assembly GCF_033722355.1. GTDB lineage: Bacteria > Pseudomonadota > Gammaproteobacteria > Enterobacterales > Alteromonadaceae > Alishewanella. The sequence continues at coordinate 8,867 of NZ_JAWVZF010000017.1, forward strand.
TTCTGCATCAGCAACGTCAGTCGCGCTCACAGTACGACCGTTGAACAACTTTACCTGTCCTAACTGTTCAAAAAATTCAGCGACCAGAGGCATATTTTCATCAGCGTATATTTTCATTTATTTTTCTTCTGTAAAACTTTTTGGCTGTTGCGCTAACCGTGGCGCAGTCTAGCAAAAAAACAAAAGCCAGGCGCACTTTCGCCTGGCTTTTTACTGATAACTACGGCCGTACCTAGGAAGGGTAACGCTGCATGACCAAAGTGGCATTAGTACCACCAAAGCCGAAACTATTCGACATAATGGTGTTAAGTGTTGCCTCTTTGGTGTGGGTCACGATATTCAGGCCTGCAGCCGCTTCATCCAGTTTGCTGATATTAATGGAGGGGGCAATAAAATTATGTTTCATCATCAACAATGAATAGATGGCTTCATGCACGCCAGCTGCGCCAAGCGCATGGCCTGTCATTGCCTTGGTTGCACTGATAGCCGGTGACTTGCCGGCAAACACTTGCTGAATGGCTGCCAGTTCTTTCACATCACCGACTGGTGTACTGGTACCGTGAGTATTCACGTAATCAACCGGCCCCGCTACACCCTGCATCGCCATTTCCATACAACGCACAGCACCCTCGCCACTGGGTGCGACCATGTCATAACCATCAGATGTGGCACCATATCCCACTATCTCAGCATAAATAGTTGCACCTCGGGCCAGCGCATGCTCCAGCTCTTCGACAACAACGATACCGCCACCACCACTGATTACAAAACCATCCCGCTCGGCATCATAGGTGCGCGATGCCAGCTCAGGTGTCTCATTATACCGGCTGGATAACGCGCCCATTGCGTCAAACTCCATAGCCAGTGTCCAGTGTACCTCTTCACCGCCGCCGGCAAAAACAACGTCTTGCTTGCCGAGCTGGATGAGCTCCATTGCATGACCGATACAGTGGGCACTGGTAGCACAGGCTGAGCTGATAGAGTAGTTAACTCCTTTAATTTTAAACGGGGTTGCCAGGCAGGCTGAACAGGTGCTGGACATAGTTTTGGGCACTGCATAAGGTCCAACCCGTTTTACTCCTTTTTCCCGCAGGGTGTCAGCAGCTTCAATCTGTGTCTTAGACGAAGCGCCGCCGGAACCGACTACCAGCCCGACCCGCGGATCTGAGATTTGCTCGGCAGTTAAACCGGCATCGGCCATCGCTTCCTGCATTGCAATATAAGCGTAAGCCGCAGCGTCGCCCATAAAACGCATCGCTTTGCGGTCAATATGTTCTGCCGGGTTCATCTTGATATTACCCCAGACCTGCGAGCGTAAGCCAAATTCAACGAACTCTTCTGATGCAGTAATACCTGACCGGCCTGCCTTAAGTGATTCCAGCACTTCTGCCTGATTATTGCCTATACTCGAAACAATACCTATGCCAGTGATTACAGCTCTTTTCATGCTAACTCCCATGTCTGCGCGGCGGCAGAGAAAAAAAATTTGGTGACGGCTTATTGTACGGACTTTGCAGTTAAAACTGGTCAGCTTTCAGCGTACAGTTGTACTCTTTTTTAATTTTGCGTCAGCTTCAGGTAAACTACAAGCCGATTTTCCTGTCGGATCCAAAGATGCAGTCGCTGAACAACGCCAATATTTACTTTAACCAACAGGGTACGCCGGTTGCTACTGATTTTGACGACATTTATTTTTCAAATGACGGGGGATTGGCAGAAACTGAATACGTTTTCCTTAAACAAAACGGCTTGCCTGAACGCTGGCAGCAGAGCAGCAGCCCTTTTTTTCATATTATAGAAACCGGCTTTGGCACAGGTGCAAATTTTTTAATGAGCTGGCAGCGCTTCAGACAGTTCCGTGAACAACAGCCTGATGCCCCCTGCCGCAAATTGTATTTTTCCAGCTTTGAGAAATATCCGCTAACGTTGAGCGATCTTACCAGAGCATTACAAACGCATACTGTGCTTAGCGATTTATGCCAGCAATTACTGGCTTACTATCCACCGGCTATTCCCGGCTGCCACAGGCTGGTTTTTGATAACGGTAGTGTTACGCTGGATCTATGGCTTGGGGATGTGAACGAGCTTCTTCCGCAACTGCCTGAAAGTAATCAGGCGGATGCATTTTTCCTCGATGGTTTCGCCCCGGGGAAAAACCCTGACATGTGGCAGCCCAACTTATTTGAACAAATGGCCCGGCTCAGTCATCAGCGAACCACTGTTGCGACATTCAGTTGTGCCGGGCTGGTAAAGCATGGCTTGCAACAACATAATTTTTTGATAAAAAAAGTGAAAGGCTTTGGTCGCAAACGGGAAATGTTGACAGCCAGCTATATCCCGGCTTTGCCTGCCACTGATCCAGAACCAGCTCGGGGCGTTAATGGCAAAGTTGCTATTATCGGTGGTGGTATTGCCTCAGTCTGCCTGGCGTTGCAGCTGGTTAAAAAAGGCGTTAACACTGAGCTGATTTGTGCGGATCCTGACGTAGCACAGGGGGCATCCCACAATTTACAGGGGGCTGTCTATCCAAATCTGCACCCGACCCCCACGTTGGCGAGTCTGTTACATTGTCAGGCATTTTACTTCGCCCGCAATTTTTATCAGCAATTGTCAGCAAAAGGTCTGTCATTCGCCCTGCAGTGGTGTGGGGTACTGCACCTGGCTTCTAACCCGGAGTTAGCACAGCGACAGCAAAAGCTGACAGCGTTGGCAAACTGGCCGGTATCCCTGGTCTATCCGGTCAGTGCTGAGCAGGCATCAAATCTGGCTGGCGTAACGCTTCGTCATAGCGGCATTTTTTTGCCGCAAGCTGGCTGGTTGAGCCCGCAACAATTTTGCCAGGCTGCGCTGACATCGTTGCAGCAGTCAGGCCGCTTTGAGGTTAAGTTTAATAAAAAAGTCTGTGGCATAACGCCTGGCATCACAGGCGCTGAGCCCTGGCAACTGCAGTTTGCTGACCACTCACCCGATGCCCTCTACAGCAGCGTGGTGCTTGCCAATGGTGCTGATATTACTGAATTTGCTGTCAGTCAGCACTTGCCGGTTAACCGGGTTCGCGGCCAGGTAAGCCATGTTGAAAGCCCCCAAATGCAGCCGCTGAAGACTGTGCTCTGTCACAAAGGCTATATCACTCCGGCGCTTAACGGTTGTCATGCTGTCGGCGCTACGTTTGACCGGGTCGCCCGCACCGCTTACACCAGCGATGCGGACAACCAGGAAAATCTTGCTCTTGTTAACAGCCAGCTGCAACAGCCGTCCTGGTTTGCTGATGCCAGAGTCAGTGCAGCCCGGGCAGCGTTTCGGGCAACAGTACCGGATCATTTACCTATCATGGGTGCGGCTGCAGAGTATGACGGCTTGTACATGCTAGGCGGGCTTGGGGCCCGCGGCATTTTGCTGGCGCCTTTGCTGGCAGAGACACTGGCCTGTCAGCTGGCCGGTCAACCACTGCCACTTAGCACCGTATTTCTAAGATGCCTGGCACCAGATCGTTTCAAAAAAATTGCAAAGGACTGAAAAATAGCTGATATATTTGGCTAAGCTGCCTACAATTATTGGCGATGTCGGGTGGTAATTACTGGTCAAGCTCTGCGGAAATTTGCTATGGTTATGCCGTACTATCGCGCTGCACAAAAGGACACATAATGCGTTATTCAGTTTTGTTAATGGCTTGCACTCTGTTTGCTGCTGTATCCCTCAGTGTGAAAGCCAATAATTTTTATCAGGTTCCGCTAACCGCTGATGCAAAAGAGTTTGCCAGACTTGAAAACAAACTGCCCGCAGTACTCAGTTATTTCAGCAGGTTGTCAGTCGCAGAATTACAGGATTTCTACCGGCAGCAACTGGGCGAACCCGACAACAGCATGGTAGTGCATGGCCGCGTCAATCTGTATTACCAGCTAAACCAGCAACAAGTCAGAATACTGATTTCTGAACAGAATGACTGGCGGCAAATAGATATCATGGTGCAGTGATGACCAGATGCGCCAGGTTGGCTGATGGCGCTGAGCTTTGTTTTTTGCTACGGTCTGGCCATCTGTAACACCACCCGCCGGTTGGTGGCGCGTCCCAGACTGGTGTCATTTGGCGCCACATGACGTCGCTCACCAAAGCCCTCCACCTGCACTTTTTCGTCGGCAACCCCGGCTTCTGCCAAATACTGCTTTATTTTTTCTGCCCGCTGCACAGACAACTGTTCATTCATCCAACGTCCGCCATAACTATCGGTATATCCCTGCAGCTCTATCGTTTCTATTTTGGGGTCATAGCGCAGGTACTCAGCAATCTGTTTCAACCGTCGCTCCGACTCCCGGGTCAGCTGATCGCTACCCGATTCGTAACTTAATACCGTAAAGGCTATATCTTCAAAACTATAGGGCAACAGCCTTGCAATACACTCGGTAAAAGCATGATAACCCGGTGGAAACTGCACCGGATTAAGTTTAGCGGCAACATGATCGTATGGACTGTACCAATCCGCGAAATAAAAGGTTGGACTGTAGCCCTGCTCTAACTCAGTCAGCAGTGTCCAGGCAAGCTTTTTTGGTAATTCACCATTAAACTGTTTTAATAATTCCATGCTGGCGACGTTTTTGCCCGGCTCTCCGGCACGCCAGGCTGGGGGCATAGACAGCACTTCCGCCAATCCATAAGTATCTGGCATTCTCAGCATTCTCAGTTCGAACTCCAGGTTAAGTGCCTTACTGGCCTCGCTTTTAAATACAGCATTACCAAAATTCGGAATAGTGTGTTCTAACTGGCACAGCAGTGGCGTTTGCTGGGTAAGTTGCCAGGTAGACTGTTCAATGCTGGCAGAATATTGACGCAATTGCTGTGAGACCGCATAGCTATTGCCACTGACCAGAACACCGGCTAACGATATGAATATTAAAGCATAATTATGCATTTACTTTGCCCTGCCACAAAATTACAAATAATTTAACCCGGCTTGCCCGTTTCTGTTGGTTTCAGAACGACAGACTAGCGCAGTTTATTAAGCAAACACTATGCCGAATACAAGACGCTGACTATTTTTTTTGGCATAATGCGCCCTGATTTGTTTAATGGTTGGCTTATGACAGATAAAACCTCCCTGCTTGCCCAACGATTCCGTGGTTACTACCCAGTAGTTATCGACGTCGAAACAGCAGGCTTTAATGCGCAGACAGATGCTTTGCTGGAAATCGCCGTCAATCTGCTGCAAATGGATGAGAATGGTATATTGCTGCCGGGTGAAACACTGCATTTTCATGTAGAGCCCTTTGCCGGGGCGAATCTGGATGCCAGCTCGCTGGCGTTTAACGGTATAGATCCATTTAATCCGCTGCGGGGGGCAGTTTCTGAGCGCGAAGCATTAACAGAGATTTGTAAAGCCGTTCGTAAGGCCCAAAAAGCAGCGGGTTGCCAGCGTACGGTTATTGTCGCGCACAATGCCGCCTTTGATCAGGGATTTGTCAATGCAGCCATTGCCAGAACCAACTACAAGCGCTCGCCTTTTCACGCTTTTGTTTCGTTTGATACCACCAGCCTCTCAGCATTAGCGTTAGGCCAAACGGTACTCGCTAAAGCCTGCCAGCAGGCCGGTATTGCCTTTGATAATAAAGAAGCACACAGCGCGCTATACGACACCGAACGCACTGCGGAGTTATTCTGCTACATTGTCAATAAATGGCAGCAACTCGGCGGCTGGCCATTGGCTGAAGCAGACGACACTAATGATACTGACGTCGCTGCAGAATAGGGTGCTGCAATAATAAAACAGGGAGCAAAGCTCCCTGTTTTATTATCTTTCCAGAACTAGCTGGCGAATCATTACTGATTCAGTTGAACATATTTACTCAGTATCGGCCTGAGCGTCTGATGCTGTGGTTTTTGCCGCAGTCTCTTTAATCAATGGCTGCAGCTCACCGCGCTGAAACATTTCCAGAATAATATCGCAACCGCCTATTAATTCACCCTCAACCCATAATTGCGGAAACGTCGGCCAGTTTGCATATTTAGGCAATTCAGCCCGAATATCCGGGTGCTGTAAAATATCGACAAACGCAAACTGTTCGCCACAAGCAATCAGCGCCTGAGAAGCCTGAGCAGAAAAGCCGCAGCTGGGGAATTTAGGCGAACCTTTCATAAATAACAAAATAGGGTTTTCAGCAATTTGCTGTTTAATTTTATCCAGCGTCTCCATTTTCACCTCGACAGAAACTTAATAATTGGCACTATTTTACGCTTATCTTGCACCGCTGCCACTTGAGTTCACAAAAAAAAACCCAATATCTGCTCCAGTATCAGAATTATTACTTAAAATAATTGCTGGTTTGCTTAACGAACCGGTGAAGCTTGTAACGCGTAAACGCTGACATTGCCCAAAACTTGAGTAATTTAGTCAGGTTTTGTAGTCTACGCGATGCAGACATCTTTAACAACGATAACGGAGCACAACAATGGCCTTTGAATTACCAGCATTACCTTATCCAAAAGACGCATTAGCCCCACATATTTCAGAAGAGACCCTGGAATATCATTACGGTAAGCACCACAATACCTATGTTGAAAAATTAAACGGTCTGGTTAAAGACACGCCTAATGCCAGCAAATCTTTAGAAGAGATTATCCGCAGCTCTGACGGCGGCTTATTTAATAACGCCGCTCAGGTCTGGAATCATACCTTTTACTGGCACTGTTTATCACCCAACGGCGGCGGTGAACCGACTGGCGCATTGGCTGACGCCATTAAAGCCAAATGGGGTTCGTTCGCTGACTTTAAAAAAGCGCTGAACGATAAAGCGGTAAACAACTTTGGTTCAAGCTGGACCTGGTTAGTCAAAAAAGCGGATGGCAGCCTGGATATTGTTAATACCAGCAACGCGGCAACGCCAATTCAGGACAAAACAGTTACCCCTATTCTGACCGTAGATTTATGGGAACATGCTTACTATATTGATTACCGCAATGCCCGTCCTAAATATCTGGATGCATTCTGGGCACTGGTAAACTGGCAGTTTGCTGCTGACAATTTCGCCAAGTAACCGTCACTAAGCATTACACACTTTACTGAAAATACCCGGCAACTGCCGGGTATTTTTTTATCTTTATTCTGCTTAATTCCTGCTTAGTCAACTTAACAACTTTTCTTATCCTGGCACTAAACCCGGCACGGATGCGTTACGTATCGCTCAAAACGTAATCAAAAATATATGATTATTTTCGGTGAATTAGGCAGGCGAAGATGATTTTTACTGTCTAACCTTAAAAGCGACAGCAGCGAAATCAGGTTTTCCACGAGCAATGGCTGGAGGTGCAGATGAGCATTTTTGAGCACTACAAATCACGGTATGAAGCCACCCGAGAAGAAGAGTTCAGTATTCAGGAGTATCTGGCACTTTGTAAAGAGGATAAAAGTTGTTACGCCAGCGCGGCCGAGCGATTGTTAATAGCTATTGGCGAACCGGAACTGATAGACACCGCGCAGGATCCTCATCTAAGCCGCTTATTCTCCAATCGGGTAATTGCCCGTTATCCGGCATTTTCTGAGTTTTTCGGTATGGAAGATGCGATAGAGCAGATCGTCTCCTACTTAAAACATTCAGCTCAGGGTTTGGAGGAACGCAAACAAATTTTATACCTATTAGGTCCGGTGGGTGGTGGTAAATCGTCACTGGCTGAGAAACTCAAGCATCTGATGCAACAGGTTCCCATTTATTATTTAAAGGGATCACCAGTCTATGACCAGCCGCTGTCACTGTTCGACGCCAATGAAGATGGCCGCTTGCTGCAGCAGGAATATGGCATTCCGCCCCGTTACCTTCGTAATATTCTGTCACCTTGGGCAACCAAGCGATTGCACGAATTTAATGGTGACATCAGTCAATTCAGAGTGGTTAAAAAGTATCCCTCCATTCTTGACCAGATTGCCATCGCCAAAACTGAGCCGGGAGATGAGAATAATCAGGATATTGCAGCATTAGTAGGCAAAGTCGATATTCGTAAATTAGAGCATTTTGCTCAGAATGATCCTGATGCGTACAGTTATTCAGGTGCTTTATGCCGCGCGAACCAGGGCCTGATGGAGTTTGTCGAAATGTTTAAAGCACCGATAAAGGTGCTGCACCCTCTGCTGACCGCCACTCAGGAGGGCAACTATAACGGCACTGAAGGTCTGGCTGCTCTGCCGTTTGACGGTATTATTCTGGCCCACAGTAATGAATCAGAGTGGCAGACGTTCCGTAACAACAAAAATAATGAAGCCTTTCTGGATCGGGTATACATCGTAAAAGTACCCTATTGTCTGCGAATAAGTGAAGAGAAAAAAATCTACCAGAAATTACTGGAACATAGTGAGTTAAGTGCGGCGCCTTGTGCACCCGGCACGCTCAGCTCGCTGGCTCAGTTCGCCGTATTATCCAGACTGAAGCAACCTGAAAATTCCAGTATTTATTCCAAAATGCGGGTCTATGATGGAGAGAGCCTGAAAGATACTGATCCCAAAGCTAAATCTTATCAGGAGTATCGTGATTATGCCGGTGTCGATGAAGGTATGACCGGTTTATCTACCCGGTTTGCTTTTAAAATATTATCGCGGGTGTTTAATTTTGACAGTACTGAGGTGGCGGCAAACCCGGTACATTTATTTTATGTGCTGGAGCAGCAAATTGAGCGTGAACAGTTCCCGACTGACGTGGCAGAGCGTTATCTGGAGCATCTAAAAGGCTACCTTATTCCGAAATATATCGAATTTATTGGCAAGGAAATACAAACTGCCTACCTGGAATCATACTCAGAATATGGCCAGAATATTTTTGACCGCTATGTTATCTATGCTGATTTCTGGATCCAGGACCAGGAGTACCGGGATCCGGAAACCGGCCAGTTGTTTGACCGGGCTGCCCTTAATGCTGAGCTTGAAAAAATTGAGAAACCGGCAGGGATCAGCAACCCTAAAGATTTCCGCAATGAAATTGTTAACTTTGTGCTCAGGGCCAAGGCCAAAAATAATGGTAAAAACCCACTGTGGACCAGCTACGAAAAACTGCGCACGGTAATTGAAAAGAAAATGTTCTCCAGCACGGAAGAGCTGCTACCCGTCATTTCTTTCAATGCCAAAACATCAACTGAAGATCAGAAAAAACATGATGACTTCGTCAACCGGATGATGGAGAAAGGCTACACCCGTAAGCAAGTCAGGCTGCTGTCGGAGTGGTATTTGCGGGTTCGCAAATCACAATAAAGCCGGAGGTAGTATGGCGCACTTTATTGACCGTCGACTTAATGGCAAAAACAAAAGCGCTGTTAACCGGCAGCGTTTTATCCGTCGCTACAAACAGCAAATAAAGAAAGCCGTCGCTGAAGCTATCAGTGAACGCAGTGTCACTGATATCAGTAGCGGCGAGAGCGTAACCATACCCAGCAAAGATATTACCGAGCCCTTCTTTCACCAGGGAAAAGGCGGCCGCCGGCAAATTATTCATCCTGGCAATGATCAGTTCAGTGAAGGTGATCGCATTCCAAGGCCACAAGGTGGCTCAGCAGCCAGTGGCAAGGGAGATGCCAGTGCAGATGGCGAAGGCAGTGATGATTTTGTGTTTTCAATTTCCAAAGATGAATATCTGGACTTACTGTTTGAGGATTTAGCGCTACCCAATCTTAAGAAAAACCAACTGGATAAGTTAGTTCAGTATAAGAGTGTCAGAGCTGGTTTCCGGGCTGAGGGTGTTCCGAGCAATATAGACATTGTCCGTTCGCTTCGTGGCTCTCTGGCCAGACGTGTTGCCATGACAGCGGGCAAAAAAGCTGCACTGGCTGAGCTTGAGCAGCAGCTGCAACGCCTGGACCTTGAACCGGTACCGGATCAGCAACTGCGGTTGGTACTGCTGGAACAAATTGCCAAACTGAATGCCAGCATTGCGGCAGTCCCTTTTATTGATAGCTTCGATTTACGTTTTAGAAATTATCAGAAAAAACCTGAGCCCACCAGCAAAGCAGTTATGTTCTGTCTGATGGATGTGTCCGGCTCAATGGACCAGGCGACCAAGGATATGGCCAAACGCTTTTATATCTTGTTGTATTTATTTCTAAGCCGCAGCTATAAAAATGTCGAAGTAGTGTATATCCGCCATCATACCCAGGCAAAAGAAGTCGATGAACAGGAGTTCTTTTATTCTCAGGAAACGGGCGGCACTATCGTGTCGTCAGCATTGAAACTGATGCATGAAATAATAACGGAGCGGTTCGACCCGACTCAGTGGAATATATATGCTGCCCAAGCCTCAGATGGCGATAACTGGACAGATGACAGCGCGCCCTGTGCCGCCCTGCTCGCCAATAAATTGCTACCGCTGGTTCGGTATTATGCTTACATAGAAATTACACCCCGGGCGCATCAGAGTCTTTGGCATGAATATGAGAAATTGCTGGCTCAACATGACAATTTAGCGATAGCACACATTCGCGAGCTGGCTGATATTTATCCGGTATTTCGCCAGCTTTTCAAAACGCAGGCGGCCTGAGGAGGTAAAATGGTGACAGCAAAAGCTCAGCGCCAGTGTCTGGCGGACGGTCCGGACTGGACCTTCGATTTATTAGAGGAGTACCATCAGGAAATTGCCCGGGTAGCCGCCTTTTATCAGCTTGATACTTACCCGAATCAAATCGAAGTGATTACCGCAGAGCAAATGATGGATGCCTATTCGAGTGTGGGCATGCCGCTTGGGTATCATCACTGGTCATACGGCAAAAAGTTTATTCAGACCGAACAGAATTATAAACGCGGTTACATGGGGCTGGCATATGAAATTGTTATCAACTCTAATCCCTGCATTGCCTATCTGATGGAAGAAAATACCATCACCATGCAGGCGCTGGTGATGGCGCACGCCAGTTATGGTCACAATTCATTTTTTAAGAATAATTACTTATTTAAAACCTGGACCGATGCCGGTTCCATCATTGATTATCTGGTTTTCGCTAAAAATTATATTAGTCAATGTGAGGAAAAATACGGCATAACTGAAGTTGAAGATATGCTGGATTCCTGCCATGCCCTGATGAACTACGGTGTTGACCGCTATAAACGGCCGCAGAAAATATCACTGGATATTGAGCAAAAACGCCAGGAAGAACGCGAGGCCTATCTGCAAAGCCAGGTTAATGACTTATGGCGAACTATACCATCAAAAGCGCCGACAGCAGAGCAGTGCATAACCCGGTTCCCGGCCGAACCACAAGAAAATTTACTATATTTTATTGAAAAAAACGCGCCATTGTTAAAGCCGTGGCAACGTGAAATTGTCAGGATAGTACGCAAAATTTCTCAGTACTTTTATCCTCAAAAACAAACACAGGTAATGAATGAAGGTTGGGCCACATTCTGGCACTACACCATTTTGCAGCATTTGTATGATGAAGGCAAAGTCAGCGACCGTTTTATGCTGGAAGTGCTGCACAGCCACACTAACGTCGTTGCACAACCTGATTATAACAGCAAGTATTACGGTGGCATTAACCCTTACGCCCTCGGCTTTGCGATGTTTACAGATATTCGCCGGATTTGTCAGCACCCCACTGCCGAAGATAAAGAATGGTTTCCTGATATTGCTGGCAGCGACTGGCTGCAAACATTACATTTTGCCATGCAGAATTTTAAAGATGAAAGTTTTATCAGTCAGTATTTATCGCCGAAAGTCATCCGTGATTTCCATTTGTTCGCCATCATCGACGATGATGAAGCAAACAGCCTGGAAGTCAGCGCTATTCATAATGCAGAAGGCTATCAACGGATCCGGCAAATGCTGTCAGCCCAGTACAACTTAAGCCAGATTGAACCGAATATTCAGGTTTACAATGTCAATATTAATACTGACCGGGCGCTCACGCTGCGTTATATCCCGCAACAACGGGTGCCGTTAGCTAATAATACCCCTGAGGTGCTTAAGCATTTGCATCGGTTGTGGGGATTTGAAGTCATTCTGGAGCAATGTAATCAGAACGGCAGCATCGAATTGCTGGCACGCTGTCCCGACCCGGTGACCCGAACCACCTGAAGCCTGAATGTCAGGTTATCAAAGGCCGGTGTGTTATGGTTCTTCAGAACGGTAACAACTGACTTTATTCCGGCCATCCACTTTAGACTGATATAACGCCTTGTCAGCGGCTTCAATCCAGTGACGATGCTCCTGCATACTGATGTCGCGCTCGGCCAGTCCCAGACTCATCGTGACATTCAACTCGGTTTTATTAAATTGAATGGTCAGCGCGGCGACCTGTTGCCGGATCCGCTCGGCCAGACAAACCGCCTGCTGCATTGTTGTGTCAACCAGCAGTATCGCAAATTCTTCGCCGCCATAACGTCCGGCCAGATCAGTCGTGCGGGTATTGGCTTTAATGACATCAGCAACCTTGCGGATCACTTCATCCCCTGCCGCATGGCCATAGGTATCATTTACCCGTTTAAAATGGTCAATATCGCACATTAACAACGTACTGTGGTGCTGACTGTATCGCTGCAGCCGGTGAAATTCCTGGATCAGGGCATCTTCCCAGTGACCACGGGTACTTAACTGCGTTAAGAAGTCTGTTTTGGATAATTGTTGCAAGCGGCCATTCATTGACTCAAGCTCGGTACGACTGACCGCAGCATCAGTAACGTCGTAAATGATAATACACAAATGAGTCACCTGGCCACGAGTATCAGTTAACGGAAAAATAGTGCTGTTCTGGTACATATACTCGGCACTGCCAGTGATCGGCCGGTAATTTTTGAACTTAAAAATATAGGGTCTTTGTTCCCAGATGGTAAAAGCCCGATTTTTCAGCAAAATGACCGGATCACATTTACGGCGCAACCATTCTTCATCAATTTCTGGAAATAAATCGAATAAATAGCGATCTCTGACATGACGGGGCGTCAGGCCGCTGTGGCTTTGCATAAAACCGTTCCAGACCTGAATACGATAATCGCTGTTTAAAACGACTAAGCCGACATCGACGGTCTGAAACATGTCCATTAACCAATGAACTTCAGAAACATCGAATTCGGCGTTGGTTAAACTCATCGTTATTCTTCCAGTAAAAAAGCAACTTTCTGCTTTAAAGTCTTAACACTATCTTCGGTAAATAACAGCAGCAAGTCACAATTAATATTGTAATTCTCAATACCGTAGCTCAACTCAATTGCCAGCGTTTTACGCCAGCGCCTGGCGTTAGCTTTAATTAATTCACTTACCGGCGCGTGTTGGCCAAGCACAACCGGGTGCCCCTGGCTAAAACTCATATCTAACTGCTCAGCAATCCCTTTTAACACCGAGCCAATCAAGATATTGGCCACATCCATCAGCAATTCAAGTTCGGTTGACGGTGTCAGTTCACCCAGAAAGTTGAGCAGGTTGGCAATATCTTTAAAACTTGAATCGGTGAGGATTAACAGTGCTTCGCCCGCCACGCCGCCGCCAATAAAGCCCTGGCACACAGCAGAGGTAGACGAATGTTGTTCCACTGATGCCAGAGCCATATGCAGTTCACTGACCTCAATGACATTAACATTAGGTATTGGCAGTTTGACAAAGACATTCAATAAACGGGCAAGCAGGTCGCCGGCCTGCCCCATCGCAACATTGGTAATTTCCTGGAACACATCACGCATCTCTGCACTAAGTTCAGTATCAGGGCTCCGTTTGCTTTTAGCAGGGGGTATTAGCGGCTGACGCAAGCTGACACTTTTTAATATCGTCTGCAGTTTCGTCGCATCAACTGGTTTACGAATGAAATCAAGCGCGCCAAGTGCCATTACCCGCTGATAAGCCTCAGGCTGCACATCGCCTGACACGACCACCACATTGACACTGAGCTGGCGTTTCTGCAGCTCAGCTAACACCTGATACCCGTCCATAATCGGCATATTCAAGTCAAGAAACAGCCAGTCAATCGACTCTTTCTCCAGCGTAGCTAAGGCATCGGCACCATGACCGGCGAAATAAACACTGTCCTGCCAGTCCTGTGGTAAAATCCTGGCAAGTTGCTTGCGTGCCAGATTCGAGTCATCACATATCAGTACTGCGGTGGTCATTGGGCACTCACTTTAATACTTCGTCAGCTTATAATAGACGCAAAACTGCTTTTGATAACAGCCGTAGCCGCAAATAAATTGCGTTATCAATGCAAATACTATTAATTTCCAGCTAATTAGGACATTCATTATGTTAACTCAGTTTAGAAAACCTGTATTACTGAACACCCTTTTGTGCGTCACCTTTTTTAGTCTATCAGCATCTGCCATTGATCTCACTGCTGATTTAGCCAGCAGGGTAAGTGACGTCAAAGCAGGCAATCAGCAAGTCGTGTTATTAGGAAAGGAGCTGAAAACAGGTCAGCCGGCACCGGCGTTCAAGGTGGTCGATAATAACTTTAAAACAGTTCAACTAAGCGATTTCAAGGGTAAAACTTTGCTGATCAGTGTAGTACCCAGTATTGATACGGGCATCTGTTCGCTGCAAACAAAACGCTTCAACAGCGAAGTAGCCAACATGCCAGATGACGTGGTATTACTAACTATCAGCACCGATTTACCCTTTGCCCAGAAACGCTATTGCCAGCAGGAACAGGTCGCCGATATGGCCGTATTGTCTGACGCAGTATGGCGTGACTTTGGCAGTAACTATGGCTTGCTGATCAAAGACATGGGCTTGCTGACCCGGGCCATTTTGCTGATTGACAGCACAGGAAAATTACGTTACCAGCAGTTGGTACCTGAGCTGGCGCAGGAACCCGATTATGATGCTGCCCTGGCAGCCTTAGCAGCGCTTCAGAAAAAATCATAATCGCTGTAAAAAAATTTCTGTGTCCTCTCTTGAAAAATCGTTAAGCAACCCTATTTATTGAGCAGGTGGCCTGCTAAGGCACCTGCTGCAGTAAGTTGGCAGTAACGCTGCTGATGCGCTGTTTACCCGTTCATTTGAAGGGTATGTATAAACCATTTTGCTATCTATAGAGGATTTGGCTATGAACAACTTAGATTTTACTCCGTTTTACCGTTCTTTTATTGGTTTTGACCATCTGGCAAACCTGATGAACGCCGCTGCGCGTAACGAGAAACAACCCGCATATCCGCCTTACAACATTGAAGTTACCGGTGAAGATAGTTACTGCATTACTATGGCCGTTGCCGGCTTTACTGAGCAGGAATTATCAATCGAAACTGAAAACAACACCTTGGTAGTACAAGGTCAGAAGGACAGTAAGGATAGTGGGCGTCATTTTGTCCATCAGGGCATTGCTGAGCGCAATTTTGAGCGTAAATTTCAGTTGTCAGATTACGTCAAAGTTACCGGCGCTTCGCTGGAGAATGGCTTACTGCATATTGCACTGGTTCGCGAAGTACCAGAGGCGTTAAAACCGAGAAAAATTGCAATTGGCAATATTAAGCAGCCGCAACTGGTTACTGAAGACAAAGCAACGGCTGAGGACAGCCGCAAAGTAAAAACTGCGGTTAACAGCTAAGCTGCGCAACGGCAGATTAATCAGCTGACTGCAGCTGGTATTAACAGAAAAAGCCCTCAATTGAGGGCTTTTTTGTGGCCGGTTTGACTGCCGGCAACGATAGTCAGCCTTAATCTAACAGTTTAACCAGCGTGGCGCTGATTTCATCAACAGGTTTAGTGCCATCTACATAATGGTACTGGGTTTCGCCTGCCGCTGCAGCATGCCGGTAATATCCTACCAGTAGCTCAGTTTGTTCATGATAAATCGCCAGCCGCTTGCGAACTGTCGCCTCTTCATCATCCGGCCGGACAACCAGATCTTCACCGGTTTCATCATCTTTGCCAGCTACTTTAGGCGGATTATATTTAACATGATAAACACGACCAGAGGCCGGATGCACCCGACGCCCGCTCATCCGTTCAACAATCACATCATCGGGAACATCAAATTCAATAACATGATCAACAATAACGCCGTTATCTCTCATCGCATCGGCTTGCGGTATTGTGCGCGGAAAACCATCCAGTAAAAAGCCGTTCCGGCAGTCTTCTTTGGCTATCCGTTCTTTTACCAGACCAATGATGATGTCGTCTGATACCAGCTGTCCCGCATCCATTACCTCTTTAGCAGCCAGTCCCAGTTCAGAGCCTTCTTTAATTGCTGAACGCAACATATCGCCGGTTGAGATTTGCGGGATCCCATATTTATTCATCAAAAACTGAGCCTGGGTGCCTTTTCCGGCGCCCGGAGCCCCCAACAAAATGATACGCATAGCAACACCCTCGTGTTCTGGGATTATTCAAATATTAATAAAAACGAATCTTTACACAATGCGCTGGCTGAGACAAGAATTTTGTCCACTGGTGCTACCTGAAGTCGCGTATTTACTAGCCTTTAGTCGATACCCTGTATACCAGCGGGCTCTAACCCTGTTTACGCGCTTAACAGGCAGAAAGTAAGGCTTTTCTGTCTGATTTAACAGCCTGTCCTGACTAAAGTCGGGGGGCCGGAAACGAAAAAGCCCGCAAGATATATCAATACCAAGCGGGCTTTGATCCAGCTCAATCTGTTACTTTGCCAGAGACAACAAGAGTTTGTTTAAGCGTGTAACATAACTCGCCGGGTTTTTCAGACTGCCCCGCTCTGCCAGTAACGCCTGTTCAAATAAAACCTGAGCCCATTCGTTGAAACGCTCATCGTCTGTTTCATCAGCGATGTGTTTTACCAGCTGATGCTCCGGGTTAAGCTCAAATATGGGTTTAACATCCGGCACCTTCTGACCTACAGACTCCATCAGCTTCATCATCTGGGTGCTCATATCGTGCTCGTCGGTCACGACACAGGCCGGGCTGTCGGTCAACCGGTGGCTGACCTTCACTTCCTTAACGTCGTCACCCAGCGCTGCCTTGAAACGTTCCAGTACACTGGCAAAGGCTTCTGCAGTTTCCTGCTGGGCTTTTTTGGTTTCTTCATCGTCCAGTTTTGATAAGTCCAGGCCACCTTTTGCCACTGAACGCAATTTTTTGTCGCTGTACTCAGGCAAGTGCTGAATCAACCACTCATCAATCCGATCAGACAGTAACAGGACTTCGATCCCTTTCTTGCGGAAAACTTCCAGATGCGGACTATGTTTGGCCGCCTGATAGCTGTCGGCAACCACATAATAAATTTCGTCCTGACCTTCTTTCATCCGGCCAATATAGTCTGCGAGTGACACATTCTGGGTTGCATCATCGTTGTGAGTTGATGCAAAACGAAGTAAGCCAGCGATCTGCTCTTTGTTGGCAAAATCCTCCGCCGGGCCTTCTTTCAGAACCTGACCAAATTCATTCCAGAAAACCTGATATTGCTCAGGGTCTTTCGCCAATTTATCCAGCATTTTTAAGGTACGGCTGGTACAGCCTTTACGCAGGCTCTGAGTAACTTTGGTATCCTGTAGAATTTCCCGCGAGACATTCAATGGCAAGTCACTGGAATCCAATACGCCTTTAACAAACCGCAGGTAGCTTGGCATGAATTGCTCGGCATCATCCATAATAAATACCCGCTGCACATACAGTTTTAAACCGTGTTTTGCCTCGCGGTTCCACATATCGAACGGTGCCTTTTTAGGCACGTACAATAAGCTGGTGTAATTACTGGTTCCTTCAACCTTGTTATGACTCCAGCTTAACGGCTCGCTCCAGTCATGGGAAATATGTTTATAAAATTCCTGATATTCCTGATCGCTGATCTCAGACTTATCGCGGGTCCACAATGCAGTTGCTTTATTCACCGCCTGCCAACTGCCTTCAGTCGCAGGAATTTTTTCACCGTCTTCTTCGCGCTCAGGCGAGCCTTCCTGCCACATTTCTACCGGAATACTGATATGGTCGGAGTATTTGGTAATAATATTTTCTACTTTCCAGCGGTTTAGGAATTCATATTCGCCTTCCCGCAAATGCAGAATAATATCGGTACCGCGGCTCGCTTTATCAATCGGTGCCAGCGTATAGTCGCCTTCACCTGCTGACTCCCACTCCACAGCCTGGTCTGTGCCCGCTTTGCGGGTACGCACGGTGACTTTGTCGGCAACAATAAAAGCAGAATAGAAGCCAACCCCGAACTGGCCGATTAATTTGGAGTCTTTGCTTTGATCGCCGGATAACTGTGAGAAAAACTCTTTAGTACCCGATTTCGCAATTGTTCCCAGATGAGAAATTACTTCCTGCTCCGTCATACCGATGCCATTATCACTGACGGTCAGTGTCCGGTTAGCTTCATCCAGACTTATCCGAACTCTTAACTCACCGTCTTCACCATACAGGCTGGGATCGGAGAGCGCCAGAAAACGTAACTTATCGGCAGCATCCGAAGCATTAGAGACTAATTCCCGCAGAAATATTTCTTTATTGGAATACAGTGAATGGATCATCAGGTTAAGCAGTTGTTTTACTTCTGCCTGAAAGCCATGAGTCTGCTTCTGTCCAGAGTTAGTAGCAGTATTATCACTCATCATCGGGTCCTCGAACGTAGTATTTACAGGATTAATAAGACGCGACTGCGCCCGTCAGTTGGCTGTTATATGGGGCAGCTAATTGCGCAATTCAAGTAAAAAAACGAATGAAGGCGATATCAGAAGGTTTTACGACCACTGAACGCGTGAGATAAGGTGGTGCCGTCGATATACTCCAGCTCCCCTCCTACCGGGACCCCCTGTGCCAGACGGGTCACCGGGATCTGATATTTGTGACAAAGCTCTGCCAGATAAAATGCAGTGGCATCGCCCTCGACAGTCGGGTTAGTAGCCAGAATCACTTCGCTGATATGGCCTTTGGCCAGCTGCTTGTCCAGTTTATCCAGCCCAAGTTCAGCCGGGCCAATCCCATCAAGCGGCGAAATATAACCCATTAATACAAAATACAAGCCGTTAAACTGCCCGGTATGTTCGATGGCCAGTTGATCAGATGCCGAACCAACCACACACAGTGTGCCCGCCTGTTGCCGCTGCGGATCGGCACATAAGGCGCAGATGTCAGTTTCGCAAAAGGTACGACAACACTGGCAGTGCCCGACCCGGGCCATGGCTTTAGTTAATGCCGCCCCCAGCCGTTCACCGCCTTCGCGGTTACGCTCCAGCAACTGAAATGCCATACGCTGGGCCGATTTCGGCCCGACGCCCGGCAGCACGCGCAGCGCTTCGATCAGTTGCTGAACCAGAGGGGCAAGTTTAGTCATCGGCAATTACCTGTCTTAAAATGGTAATTTCATACCAGGTGGTAACTGCATTCCGCCGGTAACTTTGGCCATTTGTTCTTTATTATTATCTTCAACCCGCCGTACGGCGTCGTTCAGAGCCGCTGCAACCAGATCTTCCAGCATGTCCTTGTCATCTGCCAGTAAGCTGTCATCTATCTCCACGCGCCGCACATTATGGCTGCCAGTCATGGTAATTTTTACCAGACCCGCTCCTGCTTCCCCGGTTACTTCCATATTCGCAATTTCGGCCTGCACCTTTTGCATCTTTTCCTGCATGGCTTGCGCCTGCTTCATAATATTGCCCATTCCGCCTTTAAACATAGCTTCATCTCTTTGTTAAAATTGCTGGCGCCAAGATAATCAGTTGCGCCATAAATTACAAGTTAAGCCCACAGCTAGCTTCAGGCTAGTTTACCTGCAGGGTGTCCATTAATAAACTGGCATCAAACTGCTGCAGCAGTTGCTGTACCTTCGGATCATCCTGCATCAGCCGGCAGACATAGCTTTTACGTTCCTGTTCAATCTGCTGCTGAATAGCCAGCGGTGATTGCGCTACCTCATCGCTGTAGCTGATATCGATTTGCAGTGGCTGACCCAGTGCCTCTGACAACAAGCTTACCAGCTGGCTGCGAAAATCAGCGTTATCCAGATGCTGCTGGCTTTGCTTAACCAACAGCGTGAGTTGCTGTTGTTGCAGCTGCATGGCGCTGTTTAGCAGGAACAGCCGCATCAGTCCTCCTACCGGCATTTTTTCAATCAGTGCCGCCCAGCTATCCACCTCTGCAGCAAAGCGGATGGAAAAGTTCTGTTCATTAATTTCGCCACAGAACACGTTAGCGGCTTCAGCGGGCGGCTGACTTTGCTGCCATAACGAATCCAGCAGCGCCTGGTTAGCGGGGTCTTCGGGGTAAAGCTGCTCAGGCTCAGGTTCCGCATCATCAGGATAGTCAGGCGTTGACCGCTCAAAACCGTCAGGCTGCGGCGAAGCAGTCGCAGCGCCACTATCGGTTCGCCCCGGGCTCTGCTGATGGGGTTGTGTTGTTGCAACCGGGCCAGCGACCGCTGAGGCGGGCGGCCGGTGCTCAGACTTTTTTGGCGGAATAACTCCACTGTCCGCTGTCAGGCCCCGGCGTTTGATAATACTGGCAGTCAGCGGATCAATCGTGGCTGCCGGCGCTGAGGCTTGCTGTCTCAAGCTGTCATTAGCTTCGGCTGCCGGTGCACTCTCTGACTGCCCGGCCTGCTCTGGTGGCCGGGCTGCAACTGGCCGGGCTGCAACTGACCGGGCCACCGGCTTTTCGGGCGCAGATACCAACTCCGGTGGTTTTACACCAGCAGCACGACCTGGTGGTACTGCTGCGGCCGCTTGCTCACCACCTGTCAGTGGTACAAAGGCTAATGCCCGCAATAACGCCATTTCCAGCCCGGTCCGTTCATCAGGTGCATAACTGAGTTCCCGTTTACCACTGATTAATAGCTGATAGTACAGTTGTAACGCTTCCGGACTCTGGCTGTTGGCTATCTCAGTGACAAAGCCTGGCTGCTCTGACAGTTTTGCAGCAGCAGGTTCCAACTGAGTTAAAGCCGCCTGATGGATCAGGCTCAGCATATCATCCAACACTCTGCTGTAATCGCTGTGCTGGCTGATTAACGCCTTAAGCTCGTCCTGCATAGCCTGGTAATCCTGATTCAGGATCGCACCCAGAATTGCGCTGGCAAACTGCTGATCTAAAAAGCCGAGCATGGCTCTGACCGCAGGTAATGTCAGCTGGCTGTTGCTCTGGGCGATTGCCTGATCGGTTAAGCTTAAAGAGTCACGCAAGCTGCCATTAGCAGCTTTGGCAATTAGAACAAGCGCTGCCGGCTCATAATAAATTTGCTCTTCAGTTAGCACATGCGCCAGATGAGCTGAAATCTGCTCCTGACTCAGTGCTTTTAAACTGAATTGCAAACAGCGTGACAACACTGTAACCGGTAGCTTCTGCGGATCGGTGGTTGCCAGCAGGAACTTGACATGAGGTGGCGGCTCTTCCAGCGTTTTCAGTAACGCATTAAAGCTATGGCGGGACAACATATGCACTTCGTCAATCAGGTACACTTTAAAGCGACCGCGGCTTGGCGCATATTGCACGTTATCTAATAAATCACGGGTGTCTTCAACCTTTGTCCGTGATGCTGCATCAATTTCCAGCAGGTCAACAAAGTTACCGGCATCAATCTCCTGACAGGCACTGCAAGCGCCGCAAGGCGTCGCGCTAATTCCGGTTTCGCAATTCAAGCTTTTAGCAAATATCCGGGCAATAGTGGTTTTACCTACGCCGCGGGTGCCGGTAAACAAGTAAGCATGATGCAACCGGCTGTTGTTAAGCGCATTACTAAGCGCTGTTTTTACATGGTCCTGCCCCACCAGCTGATCAAACTGTTTTGGCCGCCATTTTCTTGCTAGTACCTGATAACTCATGCCACAGCCTGATAAGAAAAGAAAGGTGCTGCTATCAGCCTAAACTTATTCGCCGCTATACTCAACCAGACTAAGGATATTTAAACCCAATGCTTCTAAGCGACTCACGCCGCCAATCTCAGGCAAAGCAATAACGAAGGCAGCATGGTCGACATTACCGCCGAGGCGCCGCACTAACTTTACCGTCGCATCAATGGTGCCGCCGGTTGCCAGTAAATCATCAACCAACAGGACATTATCGCCTGCAGCGATCGCGTCAGCATGTAACTCAAGTGCGTCTTCACCATATTCCAGGGTATAGCTTTGCGAAATACGCTCCCGCGGCAGTTTCCCCGGTTTACGTACCGGTACAAACGGAATGCCAAGTGCATAAGATAAGGGCGCACCAAAAATAAAGCCACGCGATTCGGTGCCAATAATTTTCTCAATACCTTTATCAGCATAATAGGCGGCAAACGCATCAATCACTTTCTTAAACGCCGGGCCGTCCTGCATCAGGCTGGTGACATCACGAAAAATAATACCCGGTTTTGGGTAGTCAGGCACGGTTTTAATAACCTGTTTAAGTTCGGTGGCGAGTTGTTGCAAATTCATGGCTATACCTATTTAAGCTGGCGACATTTAATCAGAATAGAAGTTGCACCCAGCGCACAATGGGCGCCAGACAAAGCAAAGCAACAAAAACGGCCACTAAAGCCAGAAACTGCCAAAAATTAAATGAATCTTTAAAATTTTC
>NZ_JAWVZF010000018.1:0-30255 GCF_033722355.1 Arsukibacterium sp.
CCGAACTCCAGTACTTCGCCGGGAAATAACTTAGTCAGGGTTTTGGTACTGTCACCTAATGCCAGAATATCCAGCATCGTCTGCTGGCTGACATTGGCTTTTTTAAATAAACTGGACAGCACATCGCCCCGTTGTACCTGCAGGCTTGACCATTGCAGATTATCGTCAGCAGCAAACTCATCGCTAAAGTCAGCGTCGATAACTTCTGTTGCAATGTCTTCGCTAAGCTCTGGTTCATGTTGAGGAATAGCAAGGCTGTATCGTTTACCAACTTCTAAGGCATTACTGTTGCTGCTTCTGGATGCGGCCGCCTGCTCAGAGGGGAGTAACAAAATAATGGCTAAACATACCGAGACTGCAAGAATTAATGCCCGGTGTTGAGAAGGAATTTTTGCTACCAGTTGCCGCATAAGCCCCGTCATCTGTTGGAAATGGACAAAAACCGAGCATAAACGTTTTTTTTCGAAGATACCAGAGTTTTGTGCGTTTCCCCTGGCCGGAACATACTATAGAATGGCGGTTGTTGAGACAAATTTGCACTAAGTCAGGAGTTTAAAATGGCCGATTGGGCACAGGCGCTAGCTGAATTAAAACGCGGCTGCGAGGAAATCTTGCTGGAAGATGAGCTAATTGCCAAGTTAAAAACAGGCAAGCCACTGAAAGTGAAGGCTGGCTTCGATCCGACGGCACCTGATCTGCATTTAGGCCATACCGTGCTTATCAACAAATTGCGTACCTTTCAGCAGCTGGGCCATGAGGTTATTTTTCTTATAGGTGACTTCACCGGCATGATAGGCGACCCCAGTGGTAAAAATGTTACCCGCAAGCCGCTGAGTCGGGACGATGTGCTGGCTAATGCCCAAACCTATAAAGAGCAGGTTTTTAAAATTCTTGATCCGGCGAAAACCCGGGTCGCCTTCAATTCAGAATGGATGGCAGATCTTGGCGCTGCCGGCATGATCAAGCTGGCTTCCCGGCAGACAGTAGCGAGAATGCTGGAACGGGACGATTTTAAAAAACGGTTTGCTAATAATCAGTCCATTGCCATCCATGAATTTTTATATCCGCTGGTACAGGGCTGGGATTCGGTTGCACTTGAGGCGGACATCGAAATGGGCGGAACTGACCAGCGTTTTAATCTGCTGATGGGGCGCGAGCTGCAGAAAGATGAGGGGCAAAGACCGCAAACGGTCATGATGGTGCCCCTGCTGGAAGGGCTTGACGGGGTACAGAAAATGTCAAAATCGCTGGGCAATTATGTGGGAATTACTGATACCCCCACTGAAATGTTCGGCAAAATCATGTCAATTTCAGATGAATTAATGTGGCGCTATTATGACTTGCTCAGTTTCAGACCCCTGACTGAAATCGCAGCATTAAAGCAACAGATGGCCGAAGGTGCTAACCCGCGTGATATTAAGATAAGCCTGGCCAGGGAAATTATTGCTCGTTTTCATGATGAGGCAGCAGCAGAGGCGGCCCATCAGGATTTTATCCAGCGATTTAGCAAAAATGCCTTACCGGATGATATCCCGGAGCTTACCCTTTATTGTGACGACAGTGCTATGCCGATTGCCAATTTATTAAAAGATGCCGGACTGGTCGCCAGCACGTCAGAGGCGCTGCGGATGATTAAGCAGGGCGCAGTAAAATTAAATGGCGAAAGTAAAGTTGATGATAGTAAGCTGGAGATTAGTAAAGGGACGACAGCAATTTATCAGGTAGGTAAACGTAAGTTTGCCAAAGTCACTGTCAGTTAGCGCTATTCCAAAGATCTGTTGCAATCCCGCTTAAAGACCGCCAGTGTGCGGTCTTTTTCGTTTTTATCACAGCGCGCCGCTAAATTTACCAAAACCCACACCTTGCATTTTCGCATCTTTGCCCCGATGCACTACACTTGGAGAAAACATCATCAACGAGGAATGTTATGAGCCAGAATAACCCCTATGCAGATACTCTTCAGGTAGCTGATAAAGATTATCAAATCTTCAGTTTGGCAAAAGCTGCAACCCGGCATGGCACCGTTGACCGTTTACCATTCTGTTTAAAAGTGCTGCTGGAAAACCTGCTGCGTCATCTGGATGCAGACACCGTAACTGACCAGGATATTCAGACGCTCGTTGACTGGCAGAAGCATGGCCATGCCGACCGGGAAATTGCCTTTCGGCCCGCCCGGGTGCTAATGCAGGACTTTACCGGGGTTCCTGCAGTGGTTGATCTGGCTGCCATGCGCGCTGCGGTGGCAGAGCTTGGTGAAGACCCTCAGAAAATTAACCCGCTATCGCCGGTCGACCTGGTAATTGACCATTCGGTCATGGTCGATCATTTTGCCAGCGACGATGCGTTTGAGCAGAATGTGGCGATAGAAATGGAGCGCAATTTTGAGCGCTACCGATTTTTACGATGGGGGCAGCAAGCCTT
Source organism: Arsukibacterium sp. (assembly GCF_033722355.1). GTDB lineage: Bacteria > Pseudomonadota > Gammaproteobacteria > Enterobacterales > Alteromonadaceae > Alishewanella. The sequence goes on from NZ_JAWVZF010000018.1 coordinate 2,422, forward strand.
TGCTAACTTTAAAGTTGTTCCACCGGGTACCGGGATCTGCCATCAGGTTAATCTTGAGTATCTGGGGCAAAGTGTCTGGGCCAGGGAAACTGACAACGGTACTGAGGCTTATCCTGATACCCTGGTGGGCACCGACTCCCACACCACGATGATCAATGCCCTGGGGGTTTTAGGCTGGGGAGTTGGAGGTATTGAAGCCGAGGCCGCTATGCTGGGGCAACCTGTATCAATGCTGATCCCGGAAGTGGTTGGCCTGGAATTTACCGGTAAGCTTGCGGCTGGCATTACCGCAACTGACTTAGTATTAACGGTAACCGAATTGCTGCGTAAACATGGCGTGGTCGGCAAGTTTGTTGAGTTCTTCGGCGACGGCCTGGATCATCTGAGCCTGGCTGACCGGGCAACAATTGCCAACATGGCCCCGGAATATGGCGCCACCTGTGGCTTTTTCCCGGTAGATCAGATTACGCTGGATTATATGGCGCTGACCGGCCGTGATGACAGTGTGATTGCCAGAGTTAAGGCATATTGTCAGGCTCAGGGGTTGTGGCGTAAACCCGGCCATCAGGCAACTTATACTGACGTACTTCACCTGGATCTGTCAAAAGTAGTGCCATCGCTGGCAGGACCAAAACGGCCACAGGATAAAGTCAGCCTCGGCGAGCTGAAACAACATTGTGACGATATGCTGGCCCTGCATCGTAAGTCGGCGTCAGAGCGCGAAGCAAAAATGGTTGAGGAAGGTGGTGGCCAGCCACAACCCAAAGACAGTGATGAACATGTTGAGCTGGACGGCGAGAACATCAAGCTTGACCATCATGCAGTAGTTATTGCTGCGATTACTTCTTGTACTAATACGTCTAATCCCAGTGTACTGATGGCTGCAGGCTTACTGGCAAAAAATGCCCTGACTAAGGGACTGAGCCGCAAACCCTGGGTGAAAAGCTCGCTGGCGCCTGGTTCTAAAGTTGTCAGCCGCTATCTGGAAAAAGCCGGATTAATGGGCCCGCTGGAACAACTGGGTTTTCATCTGGTTGGTTATGGCTGTACCACCTGTATTGGTAATTCCGGACCGCTGGCAAAACCGCTGGAACAGGCAATCAGCGACAAAAACTTAAATGTGTCAGCGGTATTGTCTGGCAATCGCAATTTTGAGGGGCGCATTCATCCACTGGTTCAGTCTAACTGGCTGGCATCTCCTCCGTTAGTGGTTGCCTTTGCATTGGCTGGCACGGTAAATATCGATTTAAGCAAAGAGCCGATTGGCGAAGGGAAAGACGGTAAACCGGTTTATCTTAAGGATATCTGGCCGGACAATCAGCAGATAGCTGACGAGGTGGCTAAAGTACAAAGCTCAATGTTTAAAAGTGAATATGCCGATGTGTTCAGCGGTGATGACACCTGGCAGAATATTGAGGTACCTAAAGAGAAAACTTACACCTGGCCTGAGTCGAGTTATATCAGGCAACCCAGTTTTTTTCAGGGCATGGGCCGGGAACCCGAACCGGTGCAGGATATCAAAGACGCCAGAGTGCTGGCGCTACTGGGCGATTCGGTGACCACTGACCACATCTCTCCGGCAGGCAGTATTAAAGCCAGTAGCCCGGCCGGACGTTATCTGAAAGAGCTTGGAATCAGTCAGGCCGACTTTAATTCTTATGGTTCCCGCCGCGGTAATCACGAAGTGATGGTGCGCGGAACTTTTGCCAATGTGCGGATCCGCAATGAAATGGTCCCTGGCACAGAAGGTGGTGTCACAGTGCATCAGCCATCTGGCGAGCAAATGGCGATTTATGATGCAGCAGAGCGTTACCGGCAGCAGCAAACGCCTCTGGTGGTGGTTGCCGGTAAGGAATATGGCACCGGGTCGTCGCGGGACTGGGCAGCTAAAGGCACATTGTTACTAGGGGTCAGGGCCGTTCTGGCTGAATCGTATGAGCGTATCCATCGCTCCAACCTTATTGGCATGGGGGTACTGCCACTGCAATTTCTGGCCGGGGTTGATCGTAAGCATCTGGAGCTGACCGGAGCAGAGACTTTTTCTATCAGTGGTTTAAATAATTTACAGCCGAAACAAAAAGTGTCGGTGATGATTACTTATGCTGATGGTGCTCAGCAGAAAATTGATATGCTGTGCCGGATAGATACCGGTAATGAGCTGGCCTACTACAAGCATGGCGGTATTTTACATTATGTACTGCGAAGGATGATTGGCAGCGCCTGACATTGGGCATCACCTGATATATCCGAAAAGCTGACAGCATGTCAGCTTTTCTGTTTAATTGCCGTGGCGGTTTTTGTGTGCTGACGACAGGCTACCACTGCCGCATTCATCTGGGCCAAATTATTCCTGGCGAAAGCCGGTGACAGATAAAAGCCCGCATCGCGGGTATAATAATGATAAAGCTGCAATGTGGCTGTTGCCGGATCGGTTTGCATTTCTGCCTGCAGTTGCTCTGCTAAGGGTTGTGGTACTGCCAGCATGTCAACCCGATCCATTATCAGCAGTGGTAACAGCTGCTGATAGTCATAAACCTGATGAACGTACTGAAAGCCGTTTTTTTGCAGATAATGCTGTTGGGGTGAGCCACGTTTAACGCCAACAGGCTGAGTTTTAATTTGTTGCTGGTGAAACATTGCTGGCTGTATTTTGGCAGCTTTAAATACAAAATAGTCATCATCTTTGGTCAGCCAGGCACTGGCTTGCAGGTAACTGTCCCTCTCCTCGGTATAACCCATCGGATAAATTAAATCTAACTGATTTTCACGGGTTAATTTTAACAGGCGATCCGTCGGCAGGCTTTGCCAGTCAATCTTTGTATTCAGCGCGCTTTCTATACAGGCAATAACTTCAGCATGGCCATAGGCCGGCTCAGGCTGGATTTTTGAGTCAACAACACTTATCCCGGGAAAGGATTGTACGACGCCGCCCTTCAACGGGGGCGGCGGGCCCGCGGTAACGGCTGCCGGAAACAACATGCTGCTGGCAACAATAAAGCCGGCGACTGATTTTGCTATAACCATAAATATCGGGCGTATTTTACTTTAATAGGAATACGGTGAAAGCTAAGTATTTACGATAACGAGGGTTTTGTCATCCTTTTAGTGACAGCCCCGGCGCTGCGCCAGGGCTGTCTGCAGATCAGAAGGTCAGATTGAGGCGGTAGCCAGACGGTGCAGCATTATCTTTTTCAGCGGTAAGCAGATAACGCTTATCAGCTTGCAGCATCAGGCTGTCCGTTTTATCCAGCAAGGTTGTACTGCCGTTTTCAGCAACATGCACCAGTGCAATACTATAGTAGTCCTTTGGCACATTTACACTTTGCTGTTTTTTAAAGTCCAGGTTTTTAATATGGTACCTGGCGGTGGCAATGGTTTCGTCCTGGCGGATAAAATAAATATGTAATCTGGTAAAGTCTGCGACTAAGTTACTGACAATGACATCGTGAGCCAGTCGTTGTGGCTTGTCACTCTCTCTGATAGCCAGCGCTTGAAGCTGATTACTTTCGGTTTGATATAACAGTACCAACTGACTTTCGCCGGCAGTAGCGGTCAGTAAGGCACTGTTGAGTAACAGCTGACCATCCGCATCACGGACAGACAGGCTGTAATCGCCTTTGCTGAGCAACTGATAATTCCCCATACTGTCCGCAGTCAGGCTGGTCATTGGGCTGTTATCCAGTGCGACCTGTACCGGTTGTGCTAAGCTGTTATACAGCCGGAACTGAGCCTGTGCATCCTGATGGGTATACCTGGCGATACTGCTCGAGTTTAAAATGACATCTACTGCCAGCTGCCCGGCAATGGGGCCGTGCTGATCACGAACCACCAGTACATAGGTATTTTCAAAAGCAAAGTTCAGGTTTTTGCCAGTAAAAAACGGGACATCGGCGCCCGGTTCAGCCAGATATATGTTGTAGCTGCCGGTCGCTTTGCGTATGGCCTCGTTGCTGATTTCGTGCAAATTCAAGCTGTCAAGCAGTGTAGCTTGGGCAAACGTTTCGGTGGTGGCGCTAAGATAAATATCCAGCTCTGGCTGATTGGCAGCCAGGTTTGTCAGATAAAGGTCAAATTCATCTTTTAGTTCTTTTTCACGTTGAAAACTCAGGCTCAGGTAATCGAACTGTTCGTCTGCACTGGTGATGATATACAGATGCTTCTGATCCGGATTCAGGGTTACCTCGTCAGAGAGCAGCGGACTGCTGCCACCTGTTTCTGTGACCTCCAGCGTGTAGCTGGCAGTATCGATTTTAATAACGTTACTGGCATCGGCAAAACGGGCGCTGCTGATACTGGTCTCACCCAGTTTTAATGTCGGGTTGGCGGTTGCTGCGGCTGCATTGTAAAACTGAACATAACTGAGTTGTTGCTCAGGCTCGTCACTACTGCCACCGCAGGCGGTAAGAAAAAGGACCGTACCGAGCGTCAGGCTGCGACTGAGTGCGGGCGTAAATGAAGCTAACCAAACGGGTAAAGCTGTTTTCATATCAGGTTCCATGCTGGTGAATTAAACCGGCACAGCCTAAGGAAATTACAGCAGGATAGCTATGCTGTTTTACTATTACAAACAGTTGGTTACTCTTAATTACACAACTCAGCAAGCCATTACAATATGTGCAGATAACCTGTTTTATAATCAGGGTAGTGCCAGTTAAAACCTGTTTGCTGCAGCCGGCCGGCACTGACCCTTTTACTGCTTCGCTCAACGATATGTTGTTTATCAGCGGTGATATCCAGCTGCTGTTGCAGAAAATCAATTACTTCACAGTACCGGGCAGGGGCCAGGTCGGCGAGATTATAGGCATTTTCAGTCACCAAACCCTGCTGGCGGCGCAGCAGTAAATGGACAATCGCCCGGGCACAATCTGATATTTCAATCCGGTTAGTATAAACGGGGTGGGGCTCGACAATCTGCCGGCCGTCTTTAGCAACTTCTAACAACATCTCGCGGCCGGGACCATAAAGGCCTGCGGGGCGCAGCATGGTGCAAGGCTGACCACTTTGCAGCCAGAAATCTTCAGCTGCGACCAGAATTCTGGCAGTACTGCGCTTGGGTAAACGCGGACTATTTTCATTAACCCATTCACCCTCTTGCTGGCCGTAGACACTGGTTGACGAGACCAGCCACAGATGAGCTTTTAGCGGCTGTTGCCTGAGCCAGGACATGGCTTGTTCAGCAATATCCAGATATGCTCGCCGGTATGCATCATCTGTCCGGTTGTCCGGGGCGACGCAAAGCACCACATCAGTTATAGGCTCCGCTATAGCAGGCCAGGGGGTCGTGGCATCGTGCTGGATAAGCTTAACCCCTGGCAGGCTCTCTGGCTGACGCCGCATGGCCACCACTGTCAGACCATGTTGCATGGCTTCTGTGGCAATCAGGCCGCCCAGATCACCCAGGCCTACTAATAACATTACCGACATTGATTACTGACCGTTATTGGTCTGGGCCGGCATGGCCGGCCAGCCCGATTTAATATGTAAATCGCGCTGGGGATACGGAATTGTAATATTATTCTCTTTAAAACTGCGCCAGATGGCGAGGTTAATATCAGAGCGTACCTCTGCCGTGCCTTTTTCCATATCAGTAATCCATACCCTGAGTTCCAGGGCAATACCACTGTCAGCAAATTCCATCAGTCGTGCTGTTGGGGCCGGCACGGTCAGGATCCGGGGGGATGCCTTGGCACATTCGAGCATCAGTGCCAGCGCCTGTTCAGGATCATCATCATAGCTGATTTGTACTTTAATAATTAACCGGACATTTGTATCGGCATAACTCCAGTTAATAACCTCTGAGGTAATCAGATTTTCGTTCGGGATCAGCGTATCGACACCTTCGCGGTTACGCACCACAACATAGCGGGCATTTAACTGCTCAACCCAGCCGAATTTATCGCCAACGGTAATAATGTCACCGGGTTTAATGGAACGGTCAAAGACCAGAATAAAGCCGCTGATAAAATTAGAAGCGATGCGCTGCAAGCCAAAGCCCAGGCCTACCCCCAAGGCACCACCGAAAACGGCGAGTGAGCTTAAATTAATTCCAACTGCATTGAGTGCAACCAGAAAGGCAATGGTAATTAACAGAAACTTACTGAATTTGGCAAAACCCACCTGCATGCTCGGGCTGATATAAGTGGAACGCTGCACCCGCTGACTGATAAGTTCAGCCAGCCAGATAGCCAGCGTAAACGCCAGGGCGATCATCAATAATAACTTGAGCACAGCCAGAACGGATATCCGGGTTTCACCTACTGTCATAGCAAGGCTGTCTAATACGGATAACAGGCCTGGCAACCAGCCGGCAAGATGCAGCAGCACGGCAAACCAGATAACACCTGCCAGCAAATTTTCAGAGGATTTTAATAAAGGATTAACATTAAAAGCTTTACGCAGGATATACACCACCAGCCTTATTACAGCCAGCGCCACCAGTACTGGCACCGCTACCGCCAGGATTTGGGTTGGCAGATTGTTCATTTCAAAAATGACTTTGACAGGAACGAGTACGGCCAGTGCCGTCAGAGGCCAGAGCAGGCGCTGCAGGCTGCGCACTGCCAGATGGCGTAAGCCGGAGTCGCGGATACTCTGTCTTTCAATCAGGTTTTGCAAACGCTGATTAGTTAAAAATGCCAGTAGTAATGCCGCCGCCAATCCCAGTAGCTGCCACCAGAAATCCAGCTGTTGCAGGGTTGTCATCACCGCTGCACTTATCTCTTTGAAGTTATCCATAATTATCCTTTAATGCAGTAACCAAAAAACCAGCGGCAAGCTTACCAGCCCCAGCAGGATCCCAACACCAATAATGCCACTGACCAGTCGTGGCGCCAGGCCTGCCATGATAGCAATTGCCCCGGCAGAGATCATCGGCGGCATGGCCGCCTGAAAAATACTGATATCAACAGCCAGGCCAGTTTGCCCGGCCCCGCGCCAGATAGCCCAGGCAAATAATGGCATCATTAACAGCTTTATTGATAGCGCTGAGACCAGTGGCGATATTTCACTCTTACTAAACCGAAAGCTTAGCTGAAAACCGACTGCTATCATGACTACCGGCACTAAAGTGGCAGCAAGGTTGTTAATCAGTGACTCGGCCAATGGCGGAAAACTAAGGTCTCTGAGCAGCAAACCGGCAACCAGAGCAAGAAAAGACGGGAAGCTGATAATTTTAATAATAATACTTTTGGCTGTTGGCTTGCTGACGTGCGGGCTGTAAATGGCAGCAATAATAGTGACATAGGTTGCCAGCGCGATAAAAGAGCCGACCTGATCGTAGATCACCGCATAGGGCATAGCTTCGCTGCCAAACAGCGCCTGGGTCATTGGAAAGCCCAGAAACGACGTATTGCCAAGTGGCAATATAATAAGCAGCGCCCCGGTAATATCGCGTGACCAGCCAAATACTTTGCTCAACACCAATATCAGTGCGACCACGATCACCAGTAACAACCAGGGAGTGACTGCCGGGATAAGCAGCGCACTGGAAAACTGCAGTAACGGGACATTTTTTAAAATCAAAGCGGGCAATGCGACGTATAAAACGTAAATATTCAGCACTATGCCACTGTTTTGAGGCATGGCGGGGAGTCGGCGTAAACCAAAGCCAATAACCAGATAGGCCAGTACCAGATAAAAATTGTCCATTACTGCTCACCTATCTGCTGCTCTTTCGCAGCTTTTGACAGCTGTTTAAGCTGATACTCCGCCTTGCTGGCTGTTGCCCGGTCGGCCATCGGTTTTTGATAAACCAGCTGCAGTGGCCCTTTACCTCTTAAGGCTTTGGCTCCGCCACTAAGCTCGCCATTATGCTGGCGTAAGCGTCTGATCGGGTCGGTACTGATGCCGGTGTAGAGCTGGCCACCGGCAGTACGGACCATATAAACAAACCAGGGGGCTGCTGTCATGATGCTGAATATCTTGTTTTGCGTGTTTCTGTTATAATCGCGCTTTTATCAGCCATTGCTATACAACGGGCACAGGCGCAGTCAGGATCATTCATGTCGTTTCAATCTTTAGGGCTGGCAGAGCCTATTTTACGGGTGCTAACCGAACAGGGGTATACCGAAGCCACGCCGGTACAACAGCACAGTATTCCGCTTATTCGCTCCGGTAAAGATGTCTTAGCCGGCGCTCAAACCGGAACAGGTAAAACGGCAGCATTTACTTTACCATTGCTGCAGCACTTGCTCAATGCACCTAAACAGTTAACTGCCGGCCAGGTCAGGATATTAGTACTGACACCCACCCGTGAGTTGGCACAGCAGGTTTATGACAGCGTGCTGACTTACAGCCGTCATGTTATTTGCCGCAGTGCGGTATTTTATGGCGGTGTGTCGATCCGCCCTCAATACGATGATGCTGAACGGGGGCTGGATATTCTGGTCGCCACCCCCGGCAGGCTGATAGATCATTTGCATCAGCAAACAGTTGATTTAAGTCAGCTGGAAGTGTTGGTGCTGGATGAAGCCGATCGGATGCTGGATATGGGCTTTGTAGTTGATATTAAGCGCATTATGGCCAAGCTACCGGCAAAAAGACAAACCCTGCTGTTTTCAGCGACCTATTCCAACGATATCAAGCAACTGGCTGATGAGCTGTTAAATAATCCGGTGCTGGTAGAGGTGGCTGCCGCCAATGCGACAGCAGACAGAGTAACCCAGCAGGTCTATCTGGTTGATAAGCACCGCAAGCGCGAGATGCTGTCGCATTTAATCGGCGCCCGTAACTGGCCGCAAGTGCTGGTATTTGTCCGCACCAAGCATGGTGCTGATCGTCTGGCGAAGCAACTGCAAAAAGATGGCTTAAAAACGGCTGCCATTCATGGCGATAAAAGTCAGGGAGCGCGCACCAAAGCACTAGCTGACTTCAAAGCTGGTGCAGTCAGAGTGTTGGTGGCAACCGATATTGCTGCCCGTGGTCTGGATATCAGCGAATTACCTTATGTGGTTAATTACGATTTACCGCAGGTAGCGGAAGACTATGTCCACCGGATTGGCCGTACCGGCCGGGCCGGCATGAGTGGCATAGCGGTAACTCTGGTCACGCCGGAAGATTTAGGCGCATTGCAAGATATTGAAAAGTTAACCCAGCAGGTGCTAAGCACCGAAATCGTACCCGGCTACGAGCACGACCCCAGTTACCAGGCGCCGAACGAAGCGGTTTCCCGCAAACCCGGCCAGCGGCCAGGACGTAACGACGGCGCTGCCAAACGCCAGGCACAGGGCAAGTTAAAAGCCAAACTCAGGGCCAAGGCGCTCGGTAAGGCTTAGCTGCGATACAGGGTTTTAATCAGGTGAAAACCAAACTGGGTTTTTATAGGGCCGTGTACTTCCAGCACGGCCCGTTTAAATACCACATCGTCAAATGCTTTAACCATCTGGCCTTTGCGAAACTCGCCTAAATCCCCGCCTTTTTTGCCTGATGGACACAAAGAGTGTTGTTTCGCCAGTTTGCCAAAATCGGCACCTCTGGCCAGTTGTTGCTTTAGTTTTTCTGCCTCTTCCCGTGTTTTAACCAGTATGTGCAACGCGCAGGCTTTCATAATTAAACAGCTCAGTTACATTTAATATCGTTAAGTGTAGTGTGTACAAGACTGATTTTAAAGATTTATTAATGATAATAGTCCTTTTTCCCCGCCCTGATTTGTCACTAAAAGCGTCGTAAGACATATTGTTTTACAATTTGTAAGCAGACTGCAAAATACGGGCTGTTATACTTTAACAGGTCACGACACTTGGGATATGGAATTATGAAAAAACTGATATCAACTATACTGATTGCCGGTATTTTAGCAGTGACTGGTAACCCCAGTTTTGCCGCTGAGGATGATAAAACACTTCAGGGTGAAGAAGTCAGGTTGCGCTCTTATCTGTATGCTGCAGACTATGACAGTATGATGGCACTGGTACAAAAACAGCAATTTGCTGAAGCATTCCCGGAGATTATGCGCTTTGCCCGTTATGGCGAGAAATACGCGCAGTATCTGGCAGGTCTGTTGATGGTTACCGGCGAGGATGTGCCCGTAAATGTCGAGGAAGGTCTGGTTTGGATGCGATTGTCGCTCGAGCAGGAAACCCGTGACTGGGAGCGTCGTTACAATGAGATAATCAAGAATCTCACTCAGGCACAGCTCGACTCGCTTAATCCGCTTTATGAAGAGTTTAAGCGGAAATACGGGGCTGACAACCAGTTTATGCGCTGTGGCTATGAGCGGTTAAAAGGGTCAAATATGCGCACCCATACCTGCCGTAAGAACCTGATGATGAATGAATATTACACTGTAGTTGAGTACAAAGACGGGAACTGAGGCTGAGTAACAGACAAACAGTGTACTAACCAGACAAAGGGAGCATTTCGCTCCCTTTTGTCATTGTCAGACTGGCTGTTGCTGAGTAATACAGTGAATATTGCCGCCACCGAGCAAAATTTCCCGGCCGGGTACGGTTACCACCTGATGATCCGGATAAAGCTGCTGTAATATGTCAGCGGCAACTTTATCATTAGGGTCGTCAAAGGTCGGCATAATCAGCCCGCCATTACACAAATAAAAGTTAATGTAAGAGCCGGCAAGCCGGGCATCAGCTTCACGCGGCGTAGCGTTTAACGTTGCATCAACGGTGGCGTATTCATCTGCTGTGGCGATAATCGGTTTAGGTAATGGCAGTTTATGCACTTTAATGCTGCGGCCTTTGGCATCAACGCTGGCTTCCAGATAGTCCAGTGCTGCTTTGCTGCGAGCATACTGTGGGTCACTCTGATCATCTGTCCAGGCCAGAACCACTTCGCCAGGTTTGACAAAGCAGGCCATATTATCAACGTGACCGTCAGTTTCGTCGTTAAAAATACCTTCTTTTAACCATAATACTTTGCTGATGCCCAGGTACTGCATCAGGATTTCTTCAATCTGACCGCGGTTTAAATGGGGGTTACGATTGGCGTTAAGTAAACACTCTTCGGTGGTTAATAATGTACCCTCACCATCAACGTGAATGGCGCCACCTTCCAGTACAAAGCCTTCTGTGCGGTAGCGGGGCAGATGTTCAATACTCAGAATTTTACCGGCAACCTGATCGTCATGATGCCAGGGGAAATATAAGCCGCCATTCAGGCCACCCCAGGCATTAAACGTCCAGTCAATACCCCGCACCTCTCCCTTGCCATTCCTGACAAACGTAGGGCCGGTGTCGCGGCACCAGGCATCGTTATTTGACATTTCCACCACACGCACCGGATACAGCGCGCCGGCTTTGCTCAGCTGCGCCTCTGCATTGGCATACTGCGCAGCTGACACACCTACTGTGACCGGTTCAAAACGGGCGATGGCAGCAATAACGGCGCAGAACGCCTGTTGCGCTGGTTTTGCCCCCATGCGCCAGCTGTCGGTGCGCTCAGGCCATACCATCCAGGTTTGTTTGTGCTCTGCCCACTCGGCAGGCATGAAAAAACCGTCGTGTTTAGGTGTCGTTGGCAATAAACGGCTCACTTGCTGTTCTCCGGATTTACTTTGCCATCTTTGGTCAGGATAGTATCGTAAATATCAATCCGGCGGTCACGAAACAGCCCCCACGCCCGCCGGTCAGCGGCCACTTTATCTAAATCGAAGGTGTGCACCAGCACAGCTTCATCAGTCTCATTAGCTTCCTGCACCTTGGCGCCGCTGCCGTCAGCAATAAACGAGCTGCCATAAAAGGTGATCTGATAGTCACCTTCGGTTTCAGTGCCAATCCGGTTTGATGCTATCAGTGGCATTAAATTCGCCGCAGCATGACCTTGCTGGGTACGTTGCCAGTGATCCCGCGAGTTAATGGTCGCATCATGCGGCTCGCTGCCAATTGCCGTTGGATAAAACAGCAATTCAGCACCCATCAGAGCCATGCTGCGGGCCGTTTCCGGAAACCACTGATCCCAGCAAATACCGACACCAATTTTGGCATAGCGGGTTTGCCAGACTTTAAAGCCGGTGTCACCGGGAGTGAAGTAATATTTTTCGCTGTAACCCGGGCCGTCAGGAATATGGCTTTTGCGGTATGTTCCCAGGTTTGCACCGTCAGCATCAATAATCACCACGCTGTTGTACATACAGTTACCTGCCCGCTCGTAAATGCTGATGGGTAATACAACACTAAGCTCTTTGGCAATTTTCATAAAATGGTTAACTGCCGGGTTTTCTTCGACAGTTGTGGCAAACTCCAGATAGCTTGGTTTTTGCTTCTGACAAAAATAGTTACGTTCAAACAGTTCCTGCAGCAGAATAATCTGTGCGCCTTTAGCGGCAGCGTCGCGCACCAGCTTTTCACCACGAGCGATGTTTTCTTCAACATTCCAGCCGCCCACCATTTGAGTAGCAGCAACGGTTACATTACGCATCAGTTATCTCCAGCAGAAGGTTAAAACCAACAGGCTAGCACTCATTAGAATACTTGCCAAACAGGGCGCGCAAAATGCCGTATTTTTGTGCTGTCGTCAACGCTTTTATCAGAAAAAATTCAGCCGTTGGCGCAGTGCCTTCGGTGCCAGCTTATGCAGCAATTTACTATCCTTACAGACCTGATAATTTGTCTGTACAGTATATGCTAACAGCATGCGCTGGGTATTCAGAAGAAGATGATGGCCTTATCCTGAACAGAGCAGCTGTAGCGGTGGTAAGATAAAGTGTCATCAGCCAATGCGGTGAGTCATTACCATGATAGACGAAGGTGGGATAACCACTGTCCAGTTAAAACCTGAAAAATGAGGTTTACTGGCAACCTGATTTGAAATAAATAGTACTATAGCGCCACTTAGCAAAAGGAAGGTTACTGATAGTGAGTAGTAACACGATAGAACAATTTGATATCAGCATTGTCGGTGGTGGTATGGTGGGCGCAGCGGCTGCGCTGGCGCTCAGCCAGGCTGGTTTACACGTCGCGTTGATTGAAAAGCAAGCGCCTGCCGATTTTCAACCGGAAAGTGCGCCGGATTTGCGGGTTTCGTCAATTAATCTGGCAAGTGAAGCCTGGTTAACAAAGCTTGGCTGCTGGCAGTCATTGCAGAAAATGAGGCTATGCCCCTATCAACGTTTGCAGGCATTTGAGCAGCCAGCCAGTGTGGTAAGCTTTGATGCCGCAGAGATTAAACGTAGTCATCTTGGCCATATCGTCGAGAATAATGTCCTGCAACTGGCGCTGTGGCAACAGTTTCCGGCTAACCTGACACTGTTTTGCCCGTCTTCGGTTACAGCACTTAGCCAAGCTGAAGAAAGTGCCTTATTAACGCTCGATAATGGCAAACAGCTTAACAGCAAATTAGTGATTGCTGCTGATGGCGGCAATTCACATTTGCGCCGGCTGGCAGGCATAGGTACTAATGGCTGGCAGTACCAGCAGGCTTGCTTAGTGGCACTGGTTAATACACCTTATCCGCAGCAAAATGTCACCTGGCAGCAGTTTACCCCGGATGGTCCGAAAGCCTTTTTACCGCTGCCGGGCCAGCAAGGCTCAGTGGTCTGGTATGACAACGCACCCAGGGTAAAACAGCTGGCCGCGCTTAAACCTGCGCAACTTAGCGCAGAACTGTTAAAAGCTTTCCCTGCGCAGCTGGGTAAGGTAGAAGTGGTAGCCAGCAGCTGGTTTCCATTAGCCCGGATGGATGCCAACCGCTATTATTCAGGCAGGGTAGTGCTGGCAGGTGATGCCGCCCATACCATCAATCCGTTAGCGGGGCAGGGGGTAAACCTGGGCTTTGCCGACGCAAAGCTGCTGACAGAGTTGATTATTAACGCCCACCAGCAACAGCGTGATATTGGCACTGCTGATTTACTGAAAGCTTATCAGCGCAAACGTAAGCCGGCTAATTTGCTGATGATGAGTACGATGGATGGCTTTTATCAGCTGTTTGGCAATGATATCGCCCCGCTTCGCAACCTGCGACAGTTGGCATTAAGTTTAACCGCGCGTAGTGCTACGCTAAAAATACTGGTAGCGCGCTACGCTGTGGGTTCTGAATAGACTTAGCTCACCGATACGGTTGCAACACCTACAGTGCTCGCCACAGCAACTCGTCCTTGTGCCTGCGGCAGGACGCAGACACTCTGTGGCTGTGCGCTGCAGGGTTCCAACCTCATCTGTAAAGCAGGTTAGAACTCTTTTTGCGCAGCCATAGAGTGTCTGACCGAGTGCGAAGCGCGAGCGACAAACTCGTCGGGAACGAGTTTGAACAGCTTTAGCTGGCCCAGGGGGTGTAGGGCAGGATGCCCGAAATAGTTGCTGTGGCGAGCACAAAAGATGTTGTAACCGGCAGCATTGAGTCAGGACTAACACAAAGCAAAAACCCAGCCTAGGCTGGGTTTTCTGAATATGGCAGGGGCGCCAGGATTCGAACCTGGGCATGGCGGGATCAAAACCCGCTGCCTTACCGCTTGGCTACGCCCCTAAAATAATGATGGCAGTTCAGATAAACACAAGGAGAGATAGAATCCACTGCCTGAGTTAATGGCAGGGGCGCCAGGATTCGAACCTGGGCATGGCGGGATCAAAACCCGCTGCCTTACCGCTTGGCTACGCCCCTGCAGAAACTGCTTACTTACTTAGTATGGTGCGGAAAGAGAGACTCGAACTCTCACGCCTCGCGGCGCTGGAACCTAAATCCAGTGCGTCTACCAATTCCGCCATTTCCGCATACACAGGCAAATTAAGTGGTGGCTACAGCGGGAATCGAACCTGCGACCCCAGCATTATGAGTGCTGTGCTCTAACCAGCTGAGCTATGTAGCCACGTTAACTTGTCCTAAGCAAGTGGCGCGTATTATGCTGATCTGACATATTAGCGTCAACCGTTTTTTTGCGTTTCGTGCCCAGCATGGGCGTGTTTGCTGTTTTTATACGCAAATATGCCGGTGAATATAAAACGGTAATCCAGATTAACCTCAATTGTTATTCAGCTGCAGCTGCCAGAAACAAAAAACCGCTGCAATGGCAGCGGTTTTTTGTCAGGAAGCCGTTTACACGTTAAAGCGAAAATGCATGACATCGCCATCTTTAACAATATAATCTTTCCCTTCCAGCCTCCATTTTCCTGCCTCTTTGGCACCGGCTTCACCTTTATAGGTAACGAAATCATCGTAACCAATCACTTCGGCGCGAATAAAGCCTTTTTCAAAGTCGGTATGTATAACCCCGGCAGCCTGCGGTGCGGTGGCACCAATGGCAACTGTCCATGCTCTGACTTCTTTAACGCCTGCGGTAAAATAAGTATGTAAGCTCAGCAGCGAGTAACCGCCACGGATAACCCGGTTCAGGCCTGGCTCTTCCAGCCCCATATCCGCCATAAATTCGGCTTTCTCATCCTCTTCAAGCTCGGCAATTTCTGATTCTATTGCAGCACAGACCGGGACAACAATGGCGCCTTCTTTATCAGCAATCGCCTGCACAATATCTAAATACGGGTTGTTTTCGAAGCCATCATCGGTCACGTTGGCGATGTACATGGTAGGCTTAATCGTCAGAAAGTTCATATAAGCAATTAATGCTTTTTCTTCTTTATCGAGCTCCAGTTGACGCAGGGTATGCCCTTGTTCCAGATGGCTTTTTACTTTTTCCAGCACCATCAACTCTGCTTTGGCGTCTTTATCACCACCTTTGGCTTTTTTACTGACCCGCAAAATAGCCCGCTCAGCACTGTCCATGTCAGACAAAACTAATTCCATATTAATGGTGTCGATGTCATCAGCCGGGTCAATTTTGCCGGCAACGTGAATGATATTTTCATCATCAAAACAACGGACCACATGGCCTATTGCATCGGTTTCACGAATGTTAGCCAGAAATTTGTTGCCAAGACCTTCGCCACGGGATGCCCCTTTGACCAGCCCGGCAATATCAACAAATTCCATCGTCGTCGGAATAACGCGCTGCGGTTTCACGATATCTGCCAGTTTATCCAGCCGTAAGTCAGGCACCGGCACTACCCCGGTATTAGGCTCTATGGTACAAAACGGAAAGTTGGCGGCTTCAATGCCTGCCTTGGTTAACGCATTAAACAAGGTAGACTTACCGACGTTGGGCAGGCCAACAATACCACATTTGAAACCCATAATAATTTTCCTTCAGGCTGTGTTGCCGGCCGCAAGGCTAGCTGGCTTTAAAACTGTGTAGGCGATGCTGGGCTTTAATTAAGCCGTCGCGTGCCAGAATGTCAAAGCAACTGACTGCTTCATCAATGCTGGCGTCAATTAATTTTTGTTCACTGGCCGGGGCTTTACCCAGCACAAAACCAGTTACTTTGTCTTTATGGCCGGGATGGCCAATACCAAGACGTAACCGGTAGAAGTTGGGATTGTTTCCCAGGCGCGCCATAATATCGCGCAAACCATTATGACCCGCATGACCGCCACCAAGCTTAAATTTGGCGATACCGGGCTCCAGGGCCAACTCATCATGAGCCACCAGGATATTCTCCGGTGCCAGTTTATAAAACTGGGCCATGGCTAATACGGCTTTGCCACTGAGGTTCATAAACGTAGAGGGGATAAGTAACTTAAATTCCTGGCCGGCACAGACAAACTTTCCGCTATAACCAAAGAACTTGTTGTCATTTTTCAGGCTGACATTAAAGGCATGAGCCAGCTTTTCAACAAACCAGACCCCGGCATTGTGCCGTGTATGCTGGTATTCGGGGCCTGGATTTCCCAGGCCCACGATTAACTGAACATTGGCAGGTAATGCGTCAGACATTACTCGGCAGTTTCAGTTTCTTCTTCTGTATCAACCGCTTTACCAGCTGGTTTGTTAACAGATACCACTGGCAGGTCATGGCCTTCACCTTTGGTTAACTGGACAAACTTAACACCTTTAGGTGCTTTAATGTCGGTCAGGTGCAGGGTTGTACCTACTTCAACATCAGCCAGGTCAACTTCGATAAACTCTGGTAAGTCTTTTGGTAACACGCTGATTTCAATTTCGTTCAGGGCGTGCACAACCACACCACCTTTTTTGATTGGCTTGTCTTCGTTTAAGAAGTGAACCGGAACGATAGTGGTCAGTTCGTGACCCGCTTCAACGCGCTGAAAATCGACGTGCATGATTTTTGGCTTGTACGGGTGACGCTGCATATCTTTGACGATAGCCTGGATTTTCTCTTTACCGACAGTGATCGTCAGAATATGAGAATAAAAAGCTTCAAAGCTCTGTGCTTTTAAAAGCTTAGAGTGCTCTAAAGTAACTGATAACGCATCTTTGTGACCGCCATAAATAATGGCTGGCACTTTGTCTTCATGACGTAGGCGGCGGCTCGCACCTTTCCCCAGGTCAGTACGGACTTCTGCAGTTAAGGTAAAAATTGCATCAGACATGATGTACTCCAGTAAAGTGATGTTTGTTGCGGCTTGCGACCAGCCCCAACCTGATTACCCTTTCAAAAGGCGCGACATATTACCACCGGCGCCCGGCAGCTGCAAATGAAAAAGGCGCCAACCGGCGCCTTTATCGGACAATGAATGACGTTAGTCAAACATGGATGAGATGGATTCTTCGTTGCTGATCCGCCGGATACATTCAGCCATCAGTTCGCTTAAGGTCAGCTGCCGCACTTTACTAACGGCTTTCATTGCTTCAGACAAAGGAATGGTATCGGTGATAATCAGTTCATCAATTACTGAATTACTGATAATTTCTGGCGCGTTACCTGAGAAGACCGCGTGGGTGGCGTAGGCGAATACCCGTTTGGCGCCTTGTTCCTTTAATGCTTCTGCGGCCTTACATAAGGTGCCGCCGGTATCAATCATATCGTCAACGATGATACAGTCGCGGTCTTTCACATCACCGATGATGTGCATCACCTGCGATACATTGGCCTTAGGCCTGCGTTTATCGATAATGGCTAAATCAGCATCGTTCAGCAGTTTTGCCACAGCGCGGGCACGCACCACACCGCCGATGTCTGGTGAAACCACCACCGGCGAGTGCAGGGTTTTCTTGCGCATATCGTCCAGTAATACCGGACTGGCAAACACGTTATCTACCGGCACATCAAAGAATCCCTGAATTTGCTCGGCGTGTAAATCGACAGTCAATACCCGGTCAACGCCAACACTGGATAAGAAATCGGCAACCACTTTAGCGGTGATAGGAACCCGGGCAGAACGTACCCGGCGGTCCTGACGGGCATAGCCAAAATAAGGAATAACGGCAGTGATCCGGCCGGCTGACGCACGCCGTAATGCATCTACCATGACAATCAGTTCCATTAAATTGTCATTGGTGGGGGCGCAGGTTGACTGAATGATAAACACATCAGAACCACGAACATTCTCATTGATTTGTACGCTAACTTCGCCATCACTGAAACGGCCAACATCGGCGTCTCCCAGTTTGATGTAGAGACGGCTGGCAATTTTGTTAGCTAGATCTGGTATGGCGTTACCAGCGAAAACCTTCATGTCGGGCACAGTAGGATCCTCAGGGCGGTGGTGAGTCCGGTTAAATCATTAAATGCCGGTGTAAAGGCATCAGTTGTTGAATTCCGTATCTGCCAACGCCGCCATTACAGGCGACTGGTTGACTCCCTTAGCGATAAACCCACGACAATTTGCCGGGAGTTTGGTTAGGGCATGCTGAGCACTGGCCGTGTCCGGAAATTCGGCGAACACACTGGCGCCAGTACCCGTCATTCGACACGGGCCATATTCTAACAACCACTGTAAGGTTAATGCAACAATCGGCTGCAGCTGTTCCACCAGCGGCTGGCAATCATTGCGCCAGGGATTGTTAAACAGTGTATCAAGACTGAGCAGCGGGCTGTTTCTGATTAAATCGGGGTGCTGGAAAATTTCTGCCGTGCTGACATGACACGGTGGCGTAACCACCAGATAAATTTTTTCGGGCAGTTCTACTGGTTGCAGCTTTTCGCCGACCCCCTCGGCAAAGGCACTATGGCCGATGACAAACAGCGGTACATCGGCGCCCAGTTGCAATGCCAGAGCGGCCAACTGCTGCCTGTTTAACTTCAGCTGCCATAACTGGTTTAATGCCAGTAACGTCGTGGCCGCATCGGACGAACCGCCACCGAGCCCTCCTCCCATCGGCAGTTTTTTATCGAGTATGATGTCACAACCCAGCTGACAGCCGGTATGCTGTTGCAATAGCCGGCCTGCTCTGATAATCAGGTTATCGGGCCCCTGTAACGACAGGTCATTACACTGCAAATTTAACTGGTTATCAGAACGGGATTTAAAATGCAGCTCATCGCCGTAATCCAACAGCTGAAATAGCGTTTGCAGGTTATGGTAACCGTCAGGCCGGCGACCGGTAATGTGTAAAAACAGATTCAGTTTGGCCACAGCAGGCAGACTCAACGTCATATTTGCCAGCTCCTGATGTGAAAACGCACTGTAATGTCGTCACTGGTTAACAGAATTCGTTGTGGCAGAGCCAGGGCGCTGTCAAAAAAACGCTGATACTCCAGTTGCCAGACAATACCGGCACTGTCGACCAGTGAGAAGGCCCGGACACGGCCCGCTTCATCATACTGGATGGCGGTTGCCGCAGCGCCCGGTATGCCTTTTAGCCATAACGGCATATCAGACAGTGGCATCGACCAACCCGCCAGCTGCCACAGTAAACTGCTGGTATCTACCGCCTGATACAGCTCACCACGCAGCATAATGCTGCTGCCATGCTGATTATGGCTCAGCTCAAACAGGCTGATCCCCAGAAAATTGGCCAGGCGGGCATGGTAATGTTCAATAGTTTGCTGTTGCCAGGTCAGATTACCCGACACTGACTCGTCCGGCGTTTTGATACCCACCGAGGCCTGCACGGTGTACTCCGTGATAGCGGCAATTTGTGCCTGACGATTTTTATTATCCAGTGCCAGCACCGGGGCGGGTTTTGAAAACAGACTGCAACCACTGGTTAAGAGTAGTATTCCGGCCAGAGTGAACCACTTAATTGTTGCTGACACGCTGAAAGTCCTTAGTTACGCTTTTCTTAATATGGGGTTTTTCGTACAATTCGCCCCTGACAAATACGATGATACAGGTGATGGCCATCTTTGCACTAGGCATTAATCATAAAACAGCACCGGTTAGTTTACGGGAAAAAGTGGCGTTTGCCCCGGAACAGGTGCATGAAGCCTTGCGTGAACTGGCTACAGCTACTGCAGTAACCGATGCGGTTATTCTGTCAACCTGTAACCGAACCGAGCTGTATTTTAACGGCACTAACCACCAGGCGGAACAGGTTATTGCCTGGCTGGCGCAGTTTCATCAGTTAAATGTCATTGAACTGCAACCTCATTTGTATCTGCACCATGATCGCCAGGCTGCTGAGCATCTGATGCGGGTAGCCGCCGGCCTTGATTCGCTGGTGTTAGGTGAGCCGCAAATTTTAGGGCAGGTCAAACAGGCTTATAATCAGTCACGTCAGGCTGGAACGATTAATCCACAGTTTGAGCGCTTGTTTCAAAAAACGTTTGCGGTGGCTAAAGATGTCCGTACCAACACCGATATCGGCGCCAACGCAGTGTCGGTGGCGTTTGCTGCTGTCAGTTTAGCCAGACAAATATTCGGCCGGCTGGACAAAGTACAGGTGCTGCTGATTGGCGCCGGTGAAACCATCGAGCTGGTCGCCCGCCATCTGGCCGAACAGGGCGCCCGTGAGCTAACCGTCGCTAACCGCACCTATGAACGGGCGGTGCAGCTGGCAGAGCAATTTAATGCCAGAGTCATTACCTTGTCTCAGGTTCCTGCACAGTTGTCGCAGGCCGATATTGTCATTAGCTCTACCGCCAGCACCTTACCAATCGTTGGTAAAGGGATGGTAGAGCAAGCCTTGAAAAAACGCCGGCATAAACCGATGTTTCTGGTTGATTTAGCCGTACCAAGAGATATAGAGCAGCAGGTTGGTGAGCTGGAAGACGCATACTTGTATACGGTAGACGACTTGCAAAGTATAGTGGCGCAAAATGTCAGTTCACGTCAGCAGGCCGCAGAACAGGCCGGCGACATGATAAGGCTCGGCGCAGATGATTTTCTGCAATGGCTGCAATTACAGGGCAGCGTTGACTGGGTGCGGGATTATCGTCACCGTTGTGAGCAGATTAAAACTGAACTGCTCGGCAGAGCCCTTAACCAGCTGGCTGCCGGTCAGGAGCCAGAAAAAATATTGGCTGAGTTGGCTAACAAGCTCAGTAACAGGCTGATGCACAGCCCCACCAAAACCATTCGTCAGTTGCTGCAACACGAGGCCAGTGAGCCGCAGGCACTGATCAATACTTTATTAGATATTTAATCAGGTAACAGACCTAACATGAAAGAATCGGTATACCGCAAGCTGGAAGGCCTGGTGGAGCGGCATGAAGAAGTACAGGCCCTGTTGAGCGATCCGGGTATTATCAGCGATCAGAAGCGGTTTCGTGAGCTGTCCAAAGAGTACAGTCAGCTGGAAGATATCAGCAAAGCTTTCAATCGGTTTCGCCAGGCGCAGCAGGACTTAGCCACTGCCGAAGAAATGCAGAAAGACAGTGACCCGGATATGCGGGAAATGGCGCAGGAAGAATACAAAAGCGCCCGCGCCGCCATTGAACAGCTGGAAAAAGAACTGCAACTGCTGCTGTTGCCTAAAGATCCTAATGACAGTAATAACTGCTTTTTAGAAATCCGCGCCGGTGCCGGTGGCGATGAAGCAGCGATTTTTGCCGGTGATGTGTTTCGGATGTACAGCCGTTTTGCTGAGCGCCAGCGCTGGAAACTGGAAGTGATCAGTGCCAGTGAAGGTGAGCATGGTGGCTTTAAGGAAGTGATTGCCAGTGTGCAGGGTGAGGGTGCGTACGGTGTTTTAAAATTTGAATCTGGCGGACATCGGGTCCAACGGGTACCGGCAACAGAATCACAGGGCCGGGTGCATACCTCTGCCTGTACCGTGGCGATAATGCCGGAAATTCCAGAAAGTGAAGCGATTGAAATCAATCCGGCGGATTTAAAAGTGGATACTTACCGGGCGTCAGGTGCCGGTGGTCAGCATGTTAACCGTACCGATTCTGCCATCCGGATTACCCATTTACCGACGGGGATTATTGTCGAATGTCAGGATGAGCGTTCACAACATAAGAACCGCGCCCGGGCAATGAGTGTGCTGCAATCAAGAATTCAGGCGGCAGAAGATGAAAAACGCCGGCTGACCGAAGAGTCTACCCGGCGCTCGCTGGTCGGCAGTGGTGATCGCTCTGAACGGATCCGCACCTATAACTTTCCGCAGGGCCGGTTAACGGACCACCGGATTAACCTGACTATTTACCGCTTAAATGAAGTCATGGAAGGAGATCTGGAGCTGGTGCTGGAGCCGCTTAATCAGGAACATCAGGCCGACCTGCTCGCTGCGCTGGCTGACGAAAATCGCTGATATGACGCTGGCACAATGGCTGAAACAGGCCACGATGCAGCTTAGTAAAGTGTCGCCGCTGGCAGCTGATGACGCCAGACTACTGCTATGTCATCAGCTGCAAGTCAGCAGCAGCTATCTGTATGGTCATGCTGAGCAAACACTGAGTCCCGCCAATCAGCAAGCGCTCGATCAGCTGCTGAGCCGGGCGCTGCAGGATGAGCCCATCGCTTATATTATCGGACGCTGGCCATTCTGGAATATTGACCTTGAGGTCGCACCCTGTACTTTGATCCCACGGCCGGATACCGAGCTACTGGTTGAACAGGTGTTGTCTTTAGTATTGCCGGAGAACGCCAGTGTACTTGATTTAGGCACCGGGACCGGCGCCGTGGCGCTGGCCCTGGCGTATAACCGGCCGTTGTGGCAGGTTACAGCCGCCGAAAAGGTCAGTGCCGCTGTTGAGCTGGCGCAGCGCAATGCCAGCAGCCTGGCCGTAACTAATTGTACCGTGCTGCAAAGTAACTGGTACAGTGCGGTTGCTGGCCAGCGTTTTGATGTTATTGTCAGTAACCCTCCTTATATTGAACCAGACGACCCGCACCTGGCTGCACTGCATTATGAGCCTGTCAGTGCACTGATTGCTGCTGAGCATGGCCTGGCTGATTTAGCGGCTATTTGTCGGCAGGCCCCGGCCTATCTGCGACCTGAAGGCTGGTTATGGCTGGAACATGGCTACAATCAGGCCGATGCGGTACAACAGTTACTATCGGACGCGGGGTTTAGCCAGGTCCAGTCACGCAGAGACTATGGTGGCAACTGGCGGATCAGCGGTGGTCGCTTAAACCGGTAACGTCATCGGTAACAAAGTTTTGACCAGCAAGCCATAAGCGCATATAACTAATTAGAGTTTCAGCTGATCCTTTCTTCTGTCAGTTGCTTATGACAGGTTATCTGTTGCCCGGAGCCCAGCTTATGAATGACACTTTTCTGTTTGCCGATGAGTCTGAACCCACTGAAGTCATTAATCATGGCCACTGGAAAGTGCTGGTTGTTGATGATGAACCGGAAGTGCATACCGTCACCAGACTGGCCCTTAGTGATTTCAGTTTCAATAACAAGACGCTGGAGTTTATCAGCGCCTATTCCGGTGCAGAGGCGCGGCAATTGATAGCCACAGATCCCGATATCGCTGTTATTTTGCTCGATGTGGTTATGGAAACCGATGATGCCGGCCTGCTGGTGGCCCGGTATGTCCGCGAAGAGCTGAAAAATGACCATGTGCGGATTATTCTGCGAACCGGTCAGCCTGGCCAGGCGCCGGAGCGGCAGGTCATCGTCAATTATGATATCAACGACTATAAATCTAAAACTGAACTGACGGCCCAGAAGCTGTTTACGGTAATGATGTCCAGTTTGCGCTCTTACCGGGATATTATTTCGCTGGAACACAGCCGTCAGGGGCTGGAAAAAATCATCACTGCGTCGATTGATTTATTTTCGTCGCATTCTATGGAGCAGTTTATCGATGGGGTGCTGCAGCAACTAACGTCTATTCTGGGCAGTCATGAAAATGCATTACTGGCCAGTTCATCGTTAGTGGCCGGTAATGTCAGCACCGGTGCTGACCCACACGATTTGGTGGTATTTGCCGGACAGGGACAATTCGCCAAAAAAGAAGGCAAGCCGGTACAGGAGGTGCTAAACAGTGAATTACTGCAGGCATTTGAGACTGCGCTGGACAGTCGCAGTATCGTCTATCGTGATAATTATCTGGTGGCTTATTGTTGCAGCAAATTTACCCACGGCTCGCTGCTTTATATTTCCGGTTTGCCCGGTCAGATTACCGATAATCAGAAAAAGCTGATTGAGCTGTTCGCCCAGAATGTGCAGATAGCCTATGAAAACGTTCAGCTGCAGCATGAAATAGAGGACACACAGCGGGAAATTGTTTACCGGCTCAGTGAGGCGGTTGAGCACCGGTCGGTTGAAACCGGTAATCATGTGCGGCGGGTGGCATTTATCTGTTATGAACTGGCTAAAGCCTACGGCCT
Source organism: Arsukibacterium sp. (assembly GCF_033722355.1). Taxonomy (GTDB): domain Bacteria; phylum Pseudomonadota; class Gammaproteobacteria; order Enterobacterales; family Alteromonadaceae; genus Alishewanella. The sequence goes on from NZ_JAWVZF010000018.1 coordinate 26,830, forward strand.
CAGTGAAGAGGAAGCAGAACGTCTTATGTACGCCTCACCGCTGCACGATGTAGGCAAAGTGGGTATTCCTGATGGCATTTTAAATAAACCTGCCAGCCTGAATGAGGGCGAATGGGCGGTGATGAAAACCCACAGCAGCATTGGTTATGATATTTTGAAAGATTCAAAACGTGTTATTATTCAGGCCGGTGCCATTATCGCTCAGGACCATCACGAAAAATGGGATGGCACCGGGTATCCTGCAGCAAAAAAAGGCGAGCAAATCCATATTTATGGCCGTATTGCTGCGCTGGCAGATGTCTATGATGCATTACGGCACCGGCGTTGTTACAAACAAGCCTGGAGTAAGGACGAAGTCGTCGCGAAAATTGTTGCTGAGTCAGGGAAGCAATTTGAGCCCAAACTGGTCGAATTGTTGTTGCAGCGGCTTGAAAAGATCGAAGCTATTTTACGAAAATACCCTGATATTGAAGATTAGCCGCCAGCGTAGTGCAATGGCGCCCCCCGGAAACTGAAAAGGACACTGTGGTATGTATACGGCATTTAAACATCTGCATTTGCTGATGGTGGTTTTAAGTGTAAGTTTGTTATTTATCCGGTTTGGTATGATGCTAAAAGGCTCGCCATTATTGAACCGTAAATTTTTTAAGATCACCCCTCACGTCATAGATTCATTATTAATCTTGTCGGCCGTGGCTCTGATGTTAATGATTAACCAGTATCCTTTTGTTAACGCCTGGCTGACCGAGAAGTTTATTGCTCTGCTGGCGTATATTGCTCTGGCGGTCATGGCGTTGCGTGGCCGGACCCTTGCCATTCGCTGGCTGTGCTTTCTGGGGGCCCTTGGCTGGCTCGGATTGCTGGTCCGGGTAGGGCTGAGTAAGCAACCGGTATTTTTACCGCTTTAATTTAATGAGATTGCTGGAATATTATGGAACATAAAACCGTCAGGGTCGGTAACCTTGAAGTCAATAACCAGAAACAGTTCGTGCTGTTTGGTGGAATGAACGTGCTGGAGTCGCGGGATTTGGCAATGCGTATTGCTGAACATTACGTGACGGTATGCAGCAAATTAGGCATCCCTTATGTGTTTAAGGCATCTTTTGATAAGGCTAATCGTTCTTCAGTCCACTCATACCGCGGTCCAGGGCTGGAACAAGGCCTGAAGATATTTGCTGAAATCAAAAAAACCTTCAATGTGCCGGTGATTACTGATGTGCATGAGCCCTGGCAGGCAGCTCCTGTGGCAGAGGTGGTTGATGTTATTCAGTTGCCGGCGTTTCTGGCAAGGCAAACTGATCTGGTGGTGGCAATGGCCAAAACCGGGGCTGTCATTAATGTCAAAAAGCCACAATTTCTGGCACCGCATGAAATGCGCCATATCATCACCAAGTTTAGCGAAGCCGGTAACGATAAGGTCATATTGTGCGAGCGTGGTAGTTGCTTTGGTTATAACAACCTGGTGGTTGATATGCTGGGCATGGATGAAATGAAGCAATATGGTCCGGTTATTTTTGATGCCACCCATGCCTTGCAGAAACCAGGTGGCCGGACAGACTCCGCTGACGGCAGAAGGGCACAGGCAGCACAATTAGCGCGTTCTGGCATGGCACTGGGGTTAGCGGGGCTGTTTATTGAAGCGCATCCTGATCCTGATAAGGCATTATGTGACGGCCCGTGCGCCTTGCCACTGGCGAAGCTCGAAGCCTACCTGAATCAAATGCAACAGCTGGATCAGTTAGTGAAAAGTTTGCCGCCACTCGACACGTCTGCCAGTTAAATCAGCACGTTAAAAAAACCGGTAATAACCGGTTTTTTTAACGTAGCAGGTGCAGTTTAATAGCGCTGGCGGACGTAGCTGACGACCTCCTGATATTTTTCCTGCATCTGCCGCACATATTCATTGATAACGGACCAGTCACTGCTTTCAGCGGCCTGCTCGAGTTTCAATGACTCAGCTGCCAGGCTCAATGCACCAATACTCTTCGCTACCGACTTAAACTGATGGGCAACCGCTCTGACATTACTGCGTTGCTGGGCCCCGCTACTTGTGGTCAGTTCAGCCAGCAGCTCCTTGCCGTGCTTAACAAAATAATTCAGGTACTCCTCATGTTTAGCCGGATCATTGCCAAGAAAATTGGCAATAGTAGTGAAACAAATGGGCGAGGGATGCTGAGATGGTTCACCATTGTTAGCGGTGGCATTGCGTTTCCCGGTGATTGCTTTGGGGCTGGCTGCCGGCAGCCACCGTTTGAGTAGCGTTTCCAGTGTCACCAGTTCCAGTGGTTTGGTTATATAACCGTCCATACCAATACTGATGCACTTTTGCTCTTCGCCTTTCAACGCGTTAGCCGTCACGGCGACAATCCGGGTAAAGTTACTATCATCCTGCCGGTGCAGGCTTTCTTTGCGAATCGCAATCGCTAAGTCATAGCCGCTCATATTAGGCATATGTAAGTCAGTTAGTACCAGCGGATAATGGTAACGTCGCCACATATCAAGCGCTATGGCCCCATCGTCGGCAACTTCAACGGCATACCCCAGCGCATTGAGCTGATCGACAATGACCCGCTGATTCATCATATTATCTTCAGCCAGTAAAATCAGCTGACGGGTACGCCTGGCTGTTTCTATATCGGGCGCCCCTTTGCTCTGGTTAAGATTAGAGGTTTCCTGCGGCCTGGGTTTATCTTTACGTTTTGCTGCCACTAAAATCGCATCGTATAAATGACTGCGACATATTGGCGAACTATGCAGATAGTAGATTTGCTGATTACTGTGTTCGGATAACTCAACCTGATTGGTAATAACAATAAATTGCACCCGCTCCAGTTCAGGCAGCAGCAACAATTTGTTAATGTGCTCGGCTGAAATCTGCTCATAGGTAGCATCCAATACCCAGACGGCGGCTTGTTTGGGGGGGAGTGGTTTTTGCCGGGCTGCCCGTTGATAGAGGCCCTCAATACTGTTTATAACCTCAAGTTCTGCATGGGCATGGCGCAGATAGCTTGTTAAGTGTTCCTGATTATGGCTGTCCTGAGTGAATAAGCAAATATGAACATCACGTAACAGTTCGGTACTGACATATTCAATTTCATCTGATCGGCGCATCGGAATGCGGACGGTAAACTCAGTACCTTTGCCCACTTCACTTTGCACATCAATGTCACCGTACATCAGTGAAGTCAGGCGCTGACAAATTGACAAACCGAGACCAGTACCACCAAACTTACGGGTAATAGAACCTTCAGCCTGATTAAATGGCTGAAAAACATAGTTAATCTGGCGCTGTGTCATACCACGGCCATTATCGGCGATAGTGAACTGGATTTGGCTGAACTCCATGTTCTCTTCCAGTTTGTCCGCTCGAATTACCACTATCCCTGTTTTCTGCGGTGTGGTTTCAGTAAATTTAATGGCATTGCC
>NZ_JAWVZF010000019.1:0-29898 GCF_033722355.1 Arsukibacterium sp.
AGGTATGGACGACAGCAAGGTGGAAGACAATCTTAAAATTCTCAATGATGCTGCCGGCTATGTCCGCAGTTTGATTGGTAAACGTATTCAGACCCGGATCGTGCCACATATCCGTTTTGCATTTGACCAATCGTTGAATGAGGGTATCAGAATGGCCAGCTTAGTAGCGTCGGTTCGCCGCGAGGATGAGCGAAAGCGCCAGGATGCCGGTTTAGCACCGGACGATGATAACGGTTTAGCCGCGGATGACAGTCAAGGGGCTGATAAGTAATGGCGCGTAAAAATGCCAGAGCGGTTAATGGCATTCTGTTACTTGATAAGCCACTGGAAGTCAGTAGCAATGGCATTTTGCAGCGGGTGCGCTGGCTGTATCAGGCTCAGAAGGCAGGTCATACCGGGGCGTTGGATCCGATGGCCTCCGGTTTATTGCCGATTTGTTTTGGTGAGGCGACCAAGTTCAGTCAGTTTTTACTGGATACCGACAAAACTTACCTCGTTACCGCTCGCTTCGGTGTTCGCACCACGACCAGTGATGCTGAAGGCGAGGTGATTAGTGAGCGGCCGGTCAGTTTTACTGAGCCGGAGTTAGAACAGGCCTTACAGTCGTTTCGGGGGGATATTTTACAGATACCGACCATGTTCTCGGCACTGAAGTATCAGGGGCAGCCGTTATACAAGTATGCCCGGCAGGGCATTACTGTTGAGCGTGAAGCCCGGCCAATCACTATTTTTTGTTTTGAAATGTTACGTCGTGATGGTAATGAAGCCGATTTTATCGTTCATTGCTCCAAAGGCACCTATATTCGTACTCTGATCGATGATCTGGGTGAACAGCTTGGCTGTGGGGCACATGTCAGCAAGTTACACCGCACTCAGGTTGGTCCTTTTACTGCGGCGCAAATGATTGCACCGGCGCAATTAGAAGCACTGGCGGCGCAATGCCACAATAATGCCGATTTTAAGCTGCTTGACAACTTATTATTGCCAGCAGATGCGGGTATTGCTGATATGCCGGCATTGCAGCTGACCAGTGAGCAGCAACAGAAACTGCAACACGGCCAGAACTGTAATTTGACAGTCGCTGATACTGATGCAGTCAAATTGCTCGGCCCGGGGCAGGTGTTTATTGGTATAGGCCGGGTACAGCAAGGCATTCTGAGCTCGCGCCGGCTACTGAATACCAGTGCCATTTAACCTTGGGCGCCAAAGATAAACGCCTTGTAAAAAGATAGCAAAGTGCTATTATACCGCCGGTTTTATGGGGTCTGCTGGATGAGTGATCGGCGATTCCCTTATTTCAGTTCACTCACATTGGAGTTAAAAATGTCATTAAGCGCTGCTGATAAAGCAAAAATTGTTGCTGACTATGCTGTTAAAGAAGGCGATACCGGTTCACCAGAAGTTCAGGTAGCTCTGTTAACTGCATCAATTACTCACCTGCAAGGCCACTTTGCGGAACACAAGCACGACTTCCACTCTCGTCGTGGTTTGTTACGGATGGTAAGCCAGCGTCGTAAGCTGTTAGATTATTTAAAAGGCAAAGATCAGAGCCGTTACAATACGCTGATTGGCCGTTTAGGTTTACGTCGTTAATCGCAATGCGGTAATTCAAAAAAAGAGGCTTAACAGCCTCTTTTTTTTGGTTTTTTCAAAGGTTACAAACTGACTGCTACTGTCAGACTAATTTTGCTGAACATTTTTTAGTGAACTATCTTTTGTAACAGGTTACAGAGTATACTGTGCAGGCAGAAAACACAGAGAAAAACATCGCAATTCGGCGATTAAGATAAAGGAAATACACACGTGACTCCCATCGTAAAATCATTTCAGTTTGGCCAACACACCTTAACGTTAGAAACCGGCGTGATAGCCCGCCAGGCAGATGCCGCAGTGCTGGCCAGCCTGGGAGATACTTCCGTTTTAGTAACGGTTGTTGGTAAGAAAGAAGCAAAGCCTGGTCAGGACTTCTTTCCATTAACGGTAAACTATCAGGAAAAAATGTATGCAGCTGGCCGGATCCCGGGTGGCTTTTTTAAACGTGAAGGCCGGCCAAGTGAGGGTGAAACCCTGACCAGCCGTTTAATTGACCGTCCTATCCGTCCGCTATTCCCTGAAGGCTTTAACAATGAAGTTCAGGTTATCGCCACAGTAGTGTCAGTACAGCCGGAAATTCAGCCTGACATTGTTGCTTTAATCGGTACTTCGGCAGCGCTGGCGTTATCAGGTATTCCTTTTGCCGGCCCTATCGGGGCGGCACGGGTAGGTTATATCAATAATCAGTATGTGCTGAACCCATCAGAAGAAGAGCTGAAAAGCTCGAAGCTGGATTTAGTGGTTGCCGGTACTCATAATGCAGTATTGATGGTTGAGTCTGAAGCTAACATTTTATCTGAAGACGTAATGCTCGGTGCCGTTATGTATGGCCATGAGCAAATGCAAACTGCTATTAATGCTATCAATGAATTAGCAGCAGAAGGTGCTAAACCAGCCTGGAACTGGCAGCCACCGGCGAAAAACCTGCCGCTTATTGCCAAAGTGGCCGAGCTGGCTACTGCTGAGCTGGGACAGGCTTATCAAATTACCGAGAAAGCGAAACGTTATGAGCGAATTGCTGAAATTAAATCAGCAGTGCAGGCTAAGTTAACTGAAGAGCTGGCTGAAGACGAAGAGCTGGATAAAAATGAATTCGGCAATATTTTCCACGATCTGGAGAGTAAAGTCGTACGCAGCCGGATCACCAAAGGTGAGCCAAGAATCGATGGTCGCGACCCGGAAATGATCCGTGGTTTAAGTGTTATGACCGGCGTATTACCCCGGACCCATGGTTCGTCGCTGTTTACCCGCGGTGAGACTCAAGCCCTGGTTACCTGTACCTTGGGTACCGCCCGTGATGCACAGAATATCGATGACTTATTAAGTCAGAAAACTGATACCTTTATGCTGCATTATAACTTCCCTCCCTACTGTGTGGGGGAAACCGGCATGGTAGGTTCGCCAAAACGCCGTGAAATCGGTCATGGCCGTTTAGCCAAACGTGGCGTGTTAGCAGTAATGCCGGATTTTGAAGAATTCCCGTACACGGTCCGGATCGTGTCAGAGATCACTGAGTCTAATGGCTCCAGCTCGATGGCGTCTGTTTGTGGTTCGTCATTAGCACTGATGGATGCCGGCGTGCCGATTAAAGCCTCGGTAGCGGGTATTGCTATGGGCCTGGTGAAAGAGGGTGATGACTTTGTAGTATTGTCAGATATTCTGGGTGATGAAGATCACTTAGGTGATATGGACTTTAAAGTTGCCGGTACGACTGAAGGTATTACTGCACTGCAGATGGATATTAAGATCGATGGTATTACCAAAGAAATTATGCAAACTGCGTTAAAGCAGGCTAAAGCAGCCCGTTTGCATATTCTTAATGTAATGGACCAGGCTATCAGTGGTCACCGGGAAGAAATGTCTGAATATGCCCCGCGCATCTACACCATGAAAATTAACCCGGAAAAAATCCGTGAAGTTATTGGTAAAGGTGGCGCTGTTATTCGTCAGATCACCGAAGAATCTGGTACGACCATCGAACTGGAAGATGATGGCAGCATTAAAATTGCTGCAACCACGGCCAAAGCAGCTCAGATTGCGATTGATAAAATTAACGCTATTACCGCTGATATTGAAGTGGGTGCAGTCTATCAGGGCGAAGTGGTACGGATCGTTGACTTTGGTGCTTTCGTGAATGTACTGCCAGGTAAAGACGGTTTGGTGCATATTTCACAAATTTCCGATGAGCGGGTCAGTAACGTGGCTGACCACTTGCAGCTCGGCCAGAAAGTCGCCGTTAAGGTACTGGAAGTGGATAAGCAGGGCCGGGTACGGTTAAGTATCAAAGAAGCAAATACCAAACCTGCCGAAGCTGCAGCTAATGCTGAGCAAGATGCCTGATATGGTTGGTGTTAGAAAGGGTATTGCAGCGCTGCTCCTGGCGCTGTTAGCCTTAAACGGTTGTGCTGCGACGCAACCGTCATCGTCTGCGGCCTGGCTGACGCCAGAGCCGCTGGCGGTGCCTTATCGTACTGAGCTGGCTATTGCCCGCTTAACAGAGATTCTGCAACGTGCTGAGTTGACCGAAGAGCAGTCGGCACGTTTATATTATGACCGCGGTGTCATGTATGACAGCGCAGGTTTACGTTCTTTAGCCCGTTTGGATTTTATGCGGGCATTGCGCTTAAAACCCGATATGGCAGACGCCTATAATTTTGTCGGAATACACTATACCCTCAGCGGCGATTTTGACCAGGCATATGAAGCCTTTGATTCGGCGCTGGAGCTGGCGCCTGAGCACGAATATGCATACCTGAACCGCGGCATTGCCTTGTATTATGCGGGCCGTGCTGATTTAGCCGTGCCGGATTTTGTGCGTTTTCTGGCACTGCGGCCAGCCGATCCGTACCGGGTGGTCTGGTTGTATCTGGCCGAGTCGGAGTTGTCTGAAACTGATGCCAGCCAACGCTTAGCCGCTAATCTTGCCGTGTTGGCGCCGGATGACTGGGCCACTAATTTGCCCCGGTTTTACCATGGGGTTATCTCTGAGCAGGAGTTGCTTAATTCAGTGCTTGATGAATTAAGTAGTCCGCGGTTGCTGGCAGAGCGACTATGTGAAGTGTACTTTTATCTGGCAAAATGGCATGAAGCACAACAGCGGCCTGAACAGGCGCTTGAGTACTATAAAAAAGCGCTGGCAACCAATGTGTATGAGTTTGTTGAACACCGCTACGCCCGGCTGGAACTAGCCAGACTAAGAGGCGAAGCGCTGGCAGGTGAAACTGATGGCTTTCATTAGGTTTTGCTGCCAACTGCCCGTAAAAAGCCAGCTTGCTGGCTTTTTTGCATTATTGCTGTTCGGCTGTATACCACACAGTCAGAGGGACAGCCAGCAGCAACTAATGCAGCAGGCCGTTACCGAGTCAGGGGCTGCTATGCAACTGGCCCGTCAGCGTCTGGGCCGTAATGAGCTGCCCGACGCCTTGCGCTGGTTTCGTCAGGCGGCGACGCTTGGCGATAGTGATGGCTTAAACCATGCCCTGCAGTTGCAGCAACGGTTGGAGGGACGGCTAGCCACCGCCAGCTGGCTTAAACAAAGATTAGAGAACGGACAACTTAATCCAGCGCTTATCAGCGCAAGACAACGGGCAACACTGGGTTTATGGCAATCAGCGCCTTCAGTCGTCGCCAACAGCCGTTATCAGGCGGTTAGCGGCTGCAGCCTGACTATTCAGCCTGTGGCAAGCCAGCAGGCAGGTGTTGAACGTTGGCAGCTTTTAAAGTCAGCCTGGGCTGACGATGCGATATTGCATCAGTTGCCTGTGTGTTTTAATGATTTAATCAGAGTAAATGCCACTGAGCTTAATTGCACCGAGCAGGCCGCCCACCGGATAAACTGTAACTATGGTTCGTTAACCAGCCAGGTGCTGGCCGGACAGTTCAGCCAGTTGCTAATTATCGCCGGGCAGGGGCTCGCCAGTTATAACAACGGCATCATCCAGCTGCCTGATACTGCCAGTCTGCAATTGCTGCAGCATGAGTTTATGCATGTGCTCGGTTTTATCGATGAATACCCGTTAAGCAAACAGGCAGCGGTAAAAATTTGCCAGCCAGGAACTTATGCAACCAATTTATTATTTGATAACGCCCCGGCTACTGTTGCTGCCTGGCGCCGGCAATGGCTGCCAGCGGCAACAGACAACGCTGTGAAACTTGACACGGTCGCGACTTGTCAGGCAGCAGGAAAGCAGGCCTATCGGGTGGTTGCGTCAGTAAATCCAATGGAGCTTTATCAGACCGCCATGCCGGAATTATACCAACAACTGATGCTACGGGCGTTAGCCAGCCCTGAAACTATTATGCCGGTGCAATATTATTTTGCTTATTTAGCGCGTCAGCAAGAAGCCTGGCAACAATGGCATACCCTGATGCAGCTTGCCGCAGGTCAGGGTTATCATGACGCGGTAACAGCGCTGCAGCATCTATGATACCGACAGGTTAGTTCAGCTTTGGTCGTTGGCGGACAGTTCAGAGAGTTCGCGGCTGAGTAACTGACTATCGCCTAAGTTGAGCTCAATGAGTCGCTTCAGATGGCCGGCGCTTTCCAGATCGATCTTATCGCAATGTAAACCTATTACATCGTCATGCTGGTGCGTTACGCTCACCTGCATTCTGACATCGATTGGATAACCTGTCAGGTGTATCCGTAATAGCAAAGGCTCTGTTACATCAGGTTGCCACCCCTGCGGTATACTGATCAAGGCGCCTTTCAATGACAGATCAAGCACCTCGGCAGGGTAACTCTGGGTTGTTGTTTCAAGATGAGCTGCGCTCTGAAAGCTGACCCGGCTAAAACGTCGTTGCTCCATAGGTCCCCCACGGTTAAATGCACAAAGTGTAGCTGTTTTGCCAATCAATAGCACGATAAGGCTAAAGGTTGCTGCTAAAAAAGGCTGCACACATGCAGCCTTGGTATGTGGTGCAACTGATGTCTCAGCTCACTTCTTCACCTGCCGCCTGACGATCAGCATGATAGCTGGAGCGGACAAAAGGGCCACAGGCGGCGTGCTTAAAACCGATGTTATTGGCAAACTGTTTGATCTCATCAAACTCGGCCGGTGGCATATAGCGCTTGACCGGCAAGTGATGCTTGCTCGGTTGCAGATACTGACCAACGGTCAGCATATCCACATCATGTTCACGCAGATCCTGCAGCACCTGCAGCAGCTCTTCAGTGGTTTCGCCCAGACCAACCATCAGTCCGGATTTGGTCGATACCCCGGGGTGCGCCTGTTTAAAGCGTTTTAGCAACGTCAGTGACCATTTATAGTCCGCACCGGGCCGGGCCAGTTTGTAAAGGCGAGGCGCCGTTTCCAGATTATGGTTAAACACATCTGGCGGACTTTTGCTTAATATTTCCAATGCGACATCCATCCGGCCCCGGAAATCCGGTACCAGTACTTCAATTTTAATCTCCGGACTGTATTTACGGATAGCGGTAATACAATCGGCAAAGTGCTGGGCCCCGCCGTCACGTAAGTCATCGCGGTCAACTGAGGTGATAACCACATATTTTAATTTCATATCCCGTATTGTTAATGCCAGCTTTTCAGGCTCTTCAGCACTGGGTGGCAACGGCCGGCCATGGGCAACGTCACAAAACGGGCAGCGCCGGGTGCAGATAGCACCGAGGATCATAAAGGTAGCCGTGCCGTGATTAAAACACTCCGGCAGATTTGGGCAGGCGGCTTCTTCACATACGGAATGCAAGCCATGCTTGCGCATTGCACCTTTTATCTGGTCAATCCGCTCTGTAGTTTTAGGTAATTTAATCTTTAACCATGACGGTTTTCGCAGCATTTCATCAGGTTCAGTTGGTAACACCTTTACCGGAATTAACGCCATTTTCTCAGCGTCACGTAGCTTAACACCTGGTTCCATACGCGCTGTTTTAGTCATTTTACCACTCTAACCCTGTTTTAAAACTCAGTTCTGATACGGCCAGTTGCCGCTGAAAGATTTCGCTGATACTGGCTTTTGCCTGGCTTACAGTCAGCGGGCCACCGTAATCTTTGGTCTGGATCATTTGCATACCGGCGTAACCGCAAGGATTAATCCGGTGAAAAGGGCTGAGATCCATATCGACATTAAGGGCCAGGCCGTGGAAGGTACAGCCTTTACGTACTCTCAGACCCAGCGAAGCCACTTTTTTGCCGTCGACATATACCCCGGGTGCATCGGGCCGGGCGTGCGCGACAGTGCCATATTTAGCCAGCAGTTCGATCAGTACCTGTTCTAACAGGCTGACCAGTTGCCGTACACCCAGCTCACGGCGTTTGATATTCAGAAGCACATACACTACTAACTGGCCAGGGCCATGGTAGGTAACCTGACCGCCACGGTCTACCTTGACTACCGGTATATCACCGGGAAACAACAGGTGTTCTGCTTTGCCTGCCTGCCCCTGGGTAAATACCGCCGGATGCTCCAGCATCCATAATTCGTCAGGTGTCTGTTCATCACGTTCATCGGTAAAACGCTGCATAGCATGCCATACCTGAGTATAGTCCTGGTTACCCAGATCACGGATAACAAGTTGCTGGCTTACCGTCACGGCTTTCTCCGCTGAAAAACTGGCTGCATTATAGCGATTTGTGCTGTTAATGCGAGTTCAGAACACTAAAGTACGTAACGAACCCGTTCGATTCTGCCAAGCTCTGTATACAGTAATTCGATGTGCTCTTTGCTGGTGACCGTAACCTTGACCGAGACAGAGTGATAATTACCTTTGGCGCTTGGCTTCACGCTGGGACTGTAGTCTGTGGCGTCAGTATGGCGACAAATGACGCTCATCACATCATCTACCAGTTCAGGTTCGGCCAGGCCCAGTACTTTAAAGTTAAACTGACACGGAAACTCCAGATACTGATCAAATTTGGTGTCTTTTACTTCATTTGCCATACGCTTACTCTCATTATCACTTTTACCTTGCTGTTAGCAATGCAATTTGCCATCTGCCACCTTTACCGGCCAGCATTGTAACAAAAAATCCCGGCAGGTGCCGGGACTTGTCGGATTGGCAGCAAGGGGGTTAATTAAACTGCATTTTTACGTAATCAATCATCCGGCTAAAGAAGCCACCACGACCAACATCTTCCAGGGCAACCAACGGATATTCAGCAATATCCTCGCCCTCCAGTTTTAAATAAATGGTGCCGACCACCTGCCCTTTGTCAATTGGGGCAATCAGTTCCTGATTCAAGCTTACATCGGCTTTAAGATTACGACGCTGGCCCCGGGCTATCGTGATAGGCGTACTTTGTAAAAGACCCAGCTTAACCTGCTCCTGATCACCTTGCCAAACCCGCTGTTCGGCAAATTGTTCACCACTTTGATACGGCGAAAAAGTTTCAAAGAACCTGAAGCCATAACTTAACAGTTTTTTGTTTTCATTGGCGCGCGAGCGCTCGTTCTCTGCGCCCATCACTACCGAAACTAAGCGCATCCCATCGCGGGTGGCAGAGGTGATCAAACTATATCCGGCCTCGCTGGTATGGCCGGTTTTAATACCGTCAACTTCCAGACTACGATCCCAGAGTAATGAATTGCGATTGTACTGGCGGATATTATTGTAAGTGAACTCTTTTTCGGCATAGATGGCATACTCTTCAGGGACATCTCTGATCATAGCCACTGATAGCTTGGCCATATCCCTTGGCGTGGTATATTGCTCCGCTGCCGGTAAGCCGTGGCTGTTACCAAAGCGGGTATTATTCATACCAAGCCGCTGTGCATGAGCATTCATTAAGTCAACAAAGGCGCTTTCACTGCCGGCGATATGTTCAGCCATCGCCACGCAGGCATCATTACCTGACTGAATGATAATTCCTTTATTTAAATCAGCGACCGATACCTGAGAACCCACTTCGATAAACATCAGTGACGAGCCGGGAAAGTTTTTAGCCCAGGCTTTTTCACTGATAGTCACTTTATCATCCAGGCTAATATTTCCATTTTTCAGCTCAGTACCAATAACATAACTGGTCATCATCTTTGTCAGACTGGCCGGCGCTAATGAGACGTCTGCATTTTCTTCAGACAGCACTTTGCCGGTATCATAATCAATTAAAATATGGCCTTTCGCCGCCACAGCCGGGGGTTGGGGAATGACTACCTGAGCCTGGGAGGCATAAGTAAAACAAATACTGCTGATGGCAATAATGCCGGAGCTAACGATGCGTCTGTAACTATTCATAAGGCCCGTTCTTCTTGTATTAAAATTGCGAAAGTAAAATTTGCTGGCGTATTCTTAACTGCATACAGTGCTATCAAAAAAATAAGCGCCCGGGTACTTGTCTGCTTTTAACTTAGCCAGCCAGTTCCGGGCTTGCCGCTTATCTGTACTCGGACCCACCAGTAGCCGGAAAATTCCGTCAGTAGCCTGGATTTGGGTCGGCATGGCCAGTTTTTGTACCACTTCAGCACTTAACTGATTCAGTTTATCATTATCTGTACTGGCAAAAATCTGAATATAACACTGTTGTCTGGTATTAACTAAATCCTGAGCCAGCATGGCGGGAGATTTTATAAGCTCTAACTGAACTCTGGCTGTACCCCGCTGCAACATCCCTATTTTACTGGCGGCAGAGTAGGATAAATCAATGATCCGGTCACGGTGAAAAGGTCCGCGATCATTTACCCGGACAATCGCACTTTGTCCATTATCCAGATTAGTGACTTTCACATAAGAGGGTAGTGGCAGAGTTTTATGGGCCGCGGTCATCGCAAACATATTATAGGTTTCACCATTAGAGGTCAGGTGGCCATGAAATTTGCTGCCATACCAGGAGGCAATACCCGTTTCATTAAAGACAGTGAGATCAGCTAAGGGCGTGTAATGCTGGCCAAAAACCTGATAGGGACGATTGCCGCCCCGACTCAGTGGCTCGGCTTTTGGCGCGGGATCAGTCATCTCCAGCAGGGTGGGTAACCTTGCCGGCTTGCTGTCTTGCTGCTGCTGATAGCGGCCTTCGTTGGGTGATACCGGTTGTGAAGGGGAACTACTGCAACCAGCCAAAATTGCTAAAACCGTTACGACTATCGTCAAACAGCAATGTCTAAACATTTGCTAACATCCGCTTATGAGTGCTTACCGACATTAACACCCCGAAAGCCGCCATCAGCGTCACCATAGAGGTGCCGCCATAACTGACTAAGGGTAAAGGCACGCCAACAACGGGCAATAATCCGGAAACCATGCCGATATTGACAAATACATAAACAAAAAAGGTCAGGGTAAAGCTGGCCGCAACCAGTTTACTGAAGTTATCCTGAGCCTTACTGGCAATAATTAAACCACGGCCAATAATAAACAAATAGATGGCTAACAGAAAAATGACGCCGATAAGACCAAATTCCTCACTTAATACTGAGAAAATAAAGTCGGTATGCCGCTCCGGCAAAAATTCGAGCTGTGACTGTGTGCCCTGTAACCAGCCTTTGCCGTCAACACCGCCGGAACCAATAGCAATTTTAGACTGAATAATATGATAACCAGAACCCAGCGGATCAGTTTCCGGATTTAAAAAAGTCAGTACCCGTTGCCGCTGATAATCGTGCATCAGAAAAAACCACATAACCGGCGCAAAAGCCGATACCATTACAGCAATGGCGCTTATCAATCGCCAGCTCATACCAGACATAAACAACACAAACACCCCTGACATCGCAATCAGTAGTGATGTACCCAAATCGGGCTGTTTGGCAATCAGCACGGTAGGAATAGCACACATGACAAAACCGACAAACAAGTGTCCCAGGCGGGGCGGCAGATTATGCGAGGCAATAAACCAGGCAACCGCCATCGGTACAGCTAATTTCATAATTTCCGATGGTTGAAATTTCATAAAGCCCAAATCCAGCCATCGCTGAGCGCCCTTGCCGACATGACCAAATAACAGCACTGCTACCAGCATCAGTAAGCCAATACTGAATAAAGCCAGCGCCCAGCGGCGGAATGTTTGCGGGTTAAGCTGGGCAATGCCGACCATAACCGCCAGGGCGATGCCCAGGCGAATGATTTGAGCTTTCATCATGGCTTCACTCTGGCCAGTCGCACTGTATAAAATTACCAGACCAAAGCTTAATAATGTCAGCAGCCCCAGCAATAAGGGCAAATCAATGTGAAAAGCAGCAAATCTGCCGCTGCGCTGCGCCGGATCAACCATGCTGCTACTCATTAACGTTCACTCCGGCAGAAAAATAATAGTCCAGCAGCTGCCGGCCTACCGGCGCACCGACACTGCCACCACCACCGGTATTTTCTACGGTTACCGCAAATACGACTGTTGGGGTTTCAGCAGGAGCGTAGCCGATATACATCGCATTATCGCGATGGCGTTCGTCAATTGCGGCCGCATCGTATTTTGCATCCTGGGCAATAGCAACCACCTGAGCAGTACCGGTTTTACCGGCAGAGCTGTAATCGGTATTTTTAAACGCATTATAAGCGGTGCCTTTTACCGTTGCTACCGTCCGTACCATGGTATCGGCGATAATATCCCAGTTTCGCTCGTCTATTACCGTCACACTGGGCCTGAGGCCTGGCTCGACTTGTTCAATACTGTCAGCTGAACTGAACTCCGCGGCCATATGAGGTGTTGGCATCAACCCTTTATTAATAATAACGGCGGTAGATACTGCCAGCTGCAACGGGGTGGCGGTCCAGAAACTCTGACCAATACTCAGCGGCACCGTATCACCTGGATACCAGGGTTGATTGAAGCGAGCCCGTTTCCAGCCGCGGGAAGGCATATTAGCGCTGGCTTCTTCATGAATATCAATGCCGGTACGCTCACCAAAACCAAACTGATGCATGTAATCGGAAATGCGGTCAATTCCCAGTTTAATACCCAGATCGTAGAAATAAATATCACAGCTTTGGGTTACTGCGCTGTATACGTCGACCCAGCCGTGACCACCGCGTTTCCAGTCGCGAAAGCGGTGGTCACTGTTAGGAAGGGTAAAGTAACCGGGATCCCAGATTCTGGTATCCGGCTGAACCGTGTTTGTTTCCAGTCCCAGTAACGCCAGATGGGGTTTGATGGTTGAAGCAGGGGGATAAATACCCTGAGTAACCCGGTTTATCAATGGCCGGTCAGGCGAATGTAACAAAGCATTATAATTGCTGCTGCTGATGCCATGTACAAACAAGTTAGGGTCGTAACTGGGATTAGAATAAAAAGCCAATACGGCGCCGTCACGCGGGTCCATGGCTACAATAGCGCCGCGGTTTTCAGCAAGCGTTTGCTGAGCAGTCAGCTGCAGACCGACATCCAGGCTTAGCCGGATATTCTTGCCAGAACGGGCGGGTACGGACCGTAAGACACGGATAACTCTGCCGCGGTTATTTACCTCCACCTCCTGAAAACCCATGGTACCGTGCAGTTGTTCTTCATAGTAGCGCTCGAGCCCGAGCTTACCAATTTCGCGGCTGGCGGCATAGTTTGCCAGCCGGCCTTCTTCTTCCAGGCGGCTCAAATCATTAGTATTAATTTTGCCAATGTAACCCAGAGCATGGGTAAATAAGTCACCGAAGGGGTAGTGCCGGCTTAGCCTTGCTTCTACTGTTACCCCGGGGAAACGGTGCAGATTTACCGAGATAATAGCCACTTCCCGCTCATCCAGCCGCTCTTTTAAGGCGATGGAGTTAAAGCGTCTCTGCTGCCGGACTTGTTGCAGAAACTCCTGCTGCTGCTCGTCAGTGATTTCAATGAGTTCGGCCAGACGGCGCAGGGTGGTGTCGATATCATCGATTTGTTCCGGTACCAGTTCCAGTGAAAAGACCGGCCGGTTTTCCGCCAGCAAAATGCCATTGCGGTCACTAATCAAACCCCGGTTTGGGGCCAGCGGCAATACCTTTATCCGGTTGCCTTCAGAACGGATCTGATAGTCCTGATATGAGCGGACCTGCAGGTTATACATGTTTAACAGAATGACGCTGAACAAGCCACAGACAATCAGCATGGCAATTACCGCTCTGCTGTTAAACAGGCGGGTTTCAGCGGCAATGTCCTGCATAGCAACGCGTTTCTTCAGCATAACTACTCGCGGTGATAAGGATGATTAGTACTGATACTCCAGGCCCGGTATAACGCTTCTGCCAGCACAACCCGCACCATCGGATGGGGCAGGGTCAGTGCAGACAAAGACCATTTTGCTTCACTGGCAGCAATACATGCCGGTGCCAGCCCCTCCGGCCCGCCGACCAGCAAGGCAACATCACGACCATCGAGTTGCCACTGTTCAAGCCGCTGAGCCAGCTGCGGGCTGCTCCAGTTGTCACCGGTCACTTCCAGCGTAACAATCCGGCTCCCTTTGCTTACCGCCGCCAGCATTTTTTCGCCTTCAAGCTCAAGGATCCGTTTGATATCGGCGTTCTTGCCGCGTTTCCCGGCCGGTATTTCTATCAGCTCCAGCGGCATGTCGCGGCCAAAGCGTCTGGCATACTCGTTAAAGCCGGTTTGCACCCAGTCAGGCATCCTGGTACCTACAGCGATCAGACTCAGCTTCATACCGGATCAGGCACTCCAGAGTTTTTCTAACTGATAAAAATTCCGGGTTTCTTCCAGCATGACATGAACCACCACCGAGTCCAGATCAAGCAGTACCCACTCGCCGCTGCTTTCGCCCTCAATTCCCAGTGGTTGAATGCCAGCTTTTTTACACTCGGCCGCCAGATAATTAGCGACAGACTTGGCATGGCGGGTAGACGTACCCGAGCAGATCACCATAAATTCTGTTACGCTCGACTTACCCCGGACATCTAATGTGACAATATCCCGGCCTTTCATATCGTCAATTTTGTCTGTGACAAAGGCAACCAGTTCGTTCGTTTGCACCTATTTTCCTCAATGCTGACTAAAAGCGGCTATTTTAACACAGTTTTGCCGCTGTTATAGCGCCTGGCTCTGATAGAGTCGATGTTGCCGGATATAGTTCAGTACCTGCGGGGCAATTGCACTGATATTTTGCTGATTGCTGGCAAGTGCCGCCCGGATAGCCGTTGCGCTGATGGCAAATTCAGGATTGCTAAGCTCAACAATGCTGCCGTGATCAGTGTGATATAACTGTGAAGCCGGCGCACCAAATTCTGCCAGCAGCGCTGGTGCATCGCCCTGCTGGCGGCTGTAACCGGGCCGTTGGCAGACAATAAGGTGGCTTAGTTGCAGGATCTTTTGCCAGTTATGCCACTGCTTAAAATAACAAAGAGAGTCCATGCCGATAGTAAAGGCCAGGGTGCTGGTCGGCATCTGCTGTTTTAACAGCGCCAGGCTGTCGGCAGTGTAAGAAGGACTGGTCCGGTTTAATTCCAGTGGTTGTAACTGCATGTCAGGTTCGTCTGCTATGGCCAGTTCAACCATAGCGGCCCTATGTCTCGCACTGACCCCCGGGGTCGCCCGGTGTGGCGGCAGATGACAGGGCATCAGTTGCAGCTGATCCAGCCGGCAATGTTCAAGAACATAACGACCACAGGCCAGGTGCCCCTGATGAACAGGGTCAAAGGTGCCGCCTAAAATGCCAATCAGCGGGCCGTTGCTAGTTGAATGCGTCATCATTGTATTGCTGTAAACTGTAGGTGCGTGGTACCGGTTGGATAAATAAACAGACCAGATGACCCAGTGCAGTGGTAACGTCAGTCAATTTACCCGCTTTGTACAGCCGGTCAAATGCCGCTAACTCCTGTAGTAAATAATTCAGATAACCGGATGACAAACGTTGTAGCGCCAGCTGATATAAAGGTTGACGCTTGGGCCAGATGGCCAGTTGTTTATAAGCCTGGCTAAGTGCCATACCCTGTTGCTGGTTATGGTGCAGTTGCTGCAATTGCTGCAAATCTCTTTGCAATTGCCAGATAATAATCGCCGGTTCTAAATCCTGCTGTAACAGACGATGCAACCGGTGCATAGCCTGCTGGCCTTCGCCGGCCAGTATAGCATCGCCAAGCTGAAATACGGTGAAGCTGGAATGATCGGCTAAAAAATCGGCCAGGACATCGCTGTCAATCAGCTGGCCGGGGTGGGTTAGCACCAGTTTTTCCAGTTCCTGGCGAGCCGCCAGCAAGTTGCCGGCGCTATGATGCTGCAGCAGGCTAATGGCATCTGCAGACAGTTGCAGATTAAGCTGGCGGGCCCGTTGCTGCAGCCACTGTCTGGTTTGCCGGTCATCCAGCGGGTAAATCGCAACCTGCACCGCATGCGGTTGCAGCTGTTTAAACCAAGCCAGTTTACTCACTTCAGCAAAACTGCGCTCGCCGTGCAACACCAGTACAATATCAGGTGAAAGTGTCTGAGCTAACTGTTTCAGCTGATCGCTGGCTGTCGGTGGCAGCTTCTGGCTTAATTCCAGTTCTATCAGTCGTTTGTCAGCAAACAACGACATCGCTCCCAGCTCATTATGCAGCTGGCTCCAGTCAAATTGGTTATCCAGGGTAAAACTGAGCCGCTCGGTATAGCCCTGGCTCCTCGCAGCCTGGCGGATGGCATCAGTTGCCTCAAGCTTTTGTAATGGCTCTTCGCCGAAAATCAGGTAACATGCTGCCAGACCTTGCTGCAGCTGGGCAGCCAGTTGGTTAGCATACAGTTTTTGCATTAGTTTAACCGGGCCAGTTGCCGGATAATCCGATTCGCTGCCTGCTGTCGTAACTCCTCAAGCAGGAGATCGAGTTCGCGGGCTTTGGCTAAGGCCTGATTCGGATCATCCTGATAATCCCGATAAAGTTCAAACTGGTTAAAAGCGGGTTCAGCCCCGGGCATAATCAGGTAATAGCTGACTTTGTAAATCAGTTCATATTCTGCAACCTGGCCACTTGGGAATAGCGATAATGTCCGGCGCTCCAGCGTATCATTAACCAGCTGGATCGTCGGCGCATCCGCCTGCATACTGTCAAGCAGACGGACACTGTTTTGTTGCAGCCGCTCATTAAGCAGCTCTGCCAGTTCAGAATGGGCGTCACTTTGCACATACACCGCCTTGAACTGGCTAAGTGGCAGGTTACCCCGCAAATGAAAACCACAACTGCTTAATGTCAAAGTTAATACTGCTGCGATCACTAGCCTCAGCATATCAGCCAACCACCAGGTTCAGTAGCTTGCCCGGTACGTAAATCACTTTACGTAAAGTAACACCATCCAGATAGCGCTGGACGTTATCATCCTGTTTGGCGCTTTCCAGCACCTGTTGCTCGTCAGCATCGGCGCTGACGGTCACCTTTGCCCGTACTTTACCGTTGATTTGGACCACGACCAGTTTTTCATCTTCGACCATGGCTTGCTCATCAACTACCGGCCAGGGTGTTTGTTCAATTCCCTGACGCTGGCCCATTTGCTGCCACAAAAATTGCGCCACATGCGGTGTGATCGGATTTAACAGCTGCAATAACGCCAATACAGCTTCATGCATCACCGCTTTATCCTGGCCGCTTTCCAGGCTGGCCCGCTGCAATTTGTTTGTCAGCTCCATAATAGCGGCAATAGCGGTGTTAAACGTATACCGCCGGCCAATATCATCACTGACTTTGAAGATAGTTTTGTGCAACTCGCGGCGCAACGCTTTCTGTTCGTTAGTTAAGGCATTAATCTTTAATGTCTCTGGCACACCTGCTGCTATCACGTCCTGTACCAGCGTAAATACCCGCTTGATAAAACGATGCGCGCCTTCAACGGCAGAATCTGACCATTCCAGAGTTTGTTCCGGCGGCGCAGTAAACATCATAAATAAGCGCACCGTATCGGCGCCATACTGGTTAATCACCTGCTGCGGGTCGATACCGTTGTTTTTCGACTTGGACATTTTGCTCATACCGGCTGACTGTACCGGCAAGCCATCAGTTTGCAACAAGGCTCGGGTAATCCGGCCTTTTTCGTCACGCTCTACCGTAACATCCTGTGGCGATAACCATTGTTTACCACCGTTGTCGGTCTCACGATAAAAGGTCTCAGCCAATACCATGCCCTGACACAACAGTCGTTTAAAGGGCTCATCACACTGTACCAGGCCAACATCACGCAATAATTTATGAAAGAAACGGGCATACAGTAAATGTAAAATAGCATGCTCAATACCACCAATATACTGATCGACCGGCAACCAGTAATTGGCTTTGGCCGGGTCCAGCATCGCTTTGTCATAGTCCGGGCTGCAATAGCGGGCATAGTACCAGCTCGATTCCATAAAGGTATCGAAGGTATCGGTCTCATGGAAAGCCGGTGCACCGTTGTATTCTGTTTTTGCCCATTGCGGATCGGCTTTAATCGGCGAGATAACACCGTCCATTACAACATCTTCCGGTAACCGCACCGGCAACTGGTCTGCGGGCACCGGTACAACAGAGCCATCGGCCAGATTCAGCATTGGAATAGGCGCGCCCCAATATCGCTGGCGCGACACGCCCCAGTCACGTAAGCGGTAATTTACTTTAACTTCGCCTTTACCCAGACTGGCCAGTTTGGCTGCGATAGCACTAAAGGCGTCATTAAAGGCCAGACCATCGAATTCTGCCGAGTTAATTAAGGTACCTTTTTCGGTGTAAGCAGCCAGGCTTAAATCAGCGGTTTCACCACTGCTGGCGGCAACAACCTGCTTAATAGTTAAACCATATTTACTGGCAAACTCATAATCGCGCTGGTCATGGCCCGGCACGGCCATAACGGCACCTGAGCCGTAATCCATCAGCACAAAATTCGCTACCCAAACCGGTAGTTGCTCACCGGTTAGCGGATGAACAGCAAAAATGCCGGTGGCGCAGCCTTTCTTTTCCATGGTCGCCAGCTCTGCTTCGGCCAGCTTTCCGCCCTTGCAATCTTCAATAAAGGCAGCCAGCTGCGGATTTTTTGCTGCAGCCTCGCGTGCCAGCGGATGCTGAGCAGCCACCGCCAGGTAGGTGACACCATACAGCGTATCCGGTCGGGTGGTGTAGACTTCCACTTCCGTATCCTGGCCGGCAATATCAAACCGGATATTGACGCCTTCAGAGCGCCCAATCCAGTTTTTCTGCATGGTGCGCACCTGTTCCGGCCATTCAGTTAACTGCTCTAGGTCGGCCAGCAATTCTTCTGCATAATCAGTAATTTTAATAAACCACTGCGCCAGCTCACGCTGCTCAACAACCGCACCTGAGCGCCAGCCGCGGCCATCAATAACCTGTTCATTAGCCAGAACGCACTGATCGACCGGATCCCAGTTAACGGTTGCCATTTTTTTGTATACCAGGCCCTTTTCGTAAAGCCTGGTGAAGAACCACTGCTCCCAGCGGTAGTAGTCTGGTTTACAGGTTGCAACTTCACGGCTCCAGTCATAACCAAAACCCAGCCGCTTCAGCTGATTCTTCATGTAATCAATATTGGCATAAGTCCATTTAGCCGGCGCGGTTTTATGGTTAATGGCGGCATTTTCTGCCGGCAAACCAAAGGCATCCCACCCCATAGGCTGCATGACATTTTTACCCTGCATCCGTTGAAAACGGCTGACGACGTCACCAATGGTATAATTACGAACATGACCCATATGCAAGCGTCCGCTGGGATAAGGGAACATCGACAGGCAGTAGAACTTTTCTTTGCTGGGATCTTCGGTCACCTTAAAGGCTTCTGTTGCTTCCCATTGTTGTTGCAAAGCGGTTTCAATTTGCTGCGGGTCATATTGTTGTTGCATTTACATCATCCACGATAAAGTTCTGGCAGGGCCGGCATGGCCGGAAAAAGTGGCTATAGCATACCGCAGCAAGGTTTTGACAACAATAAGCAAGCGCGTTGTCTATACTGGAAAAACAACCAAGGAGACGCCATGAGTGATTTTCAGAAAAAATACCAGCGCTGGTTAGCGGAATTTAACCGGAATATGCAGCAAAACCCTGATAACTACGACAACCAGTTAATAAAGTTTATTGATACCTTTAAACAATACATCAGAGCGGGCAAGGAGCTTAGCGCAGAAGAAACCCGGTTGTTTGTCGAGACCTTAAAACGGCAGTGGCATGAACAGCAGCAATCTGATGACGATTCAAAACAGCAGGCACCTTCATTGTGGCCAGAAGCTTTATGGCAGCAGCTTAGTGGTATTACCGATAAAACTCAGATTGAATGGCAGGAACTGACTCAGGATTTTAAACATCAGGGCATCTATTTTCAGGGTGAGCGGGTAGGCATGGGCCGTTACCGCTGCAGTAACTGCTATCAGCATATTGACTATACCCATCCGGCTGAATTACTGCCGTGTAGTCACTGTGGCGGTGTGCAGTTTTACCGGGAAGGTTTGCCAGTCTGATTTTTCCGCTTCGCCTGATTGCCCTAACCGGGTGTTTTTTTTAGTGTCTTATCACGCTGCAAGCCAGTTTAACGCTGTTTTTACTGGTTTTGTCGCGTTAATCCTCCTATAATGCCCGCCTATTTTTTTGCAGCGTACATTTGTTGACCAACGAGGGAAAGCCGGTGTAGCTCCGATAGCCGCTGATAAATTGCAAATAAAGTTCAGAATACAGCCAGGGTAAGTAACTTTAAACGCAGTTTATGTTAAGCACCTGTGCTGAATGTCGAAAAATAACCTGTTGGACATGTAAATGATTAATACCCTCAAACAGAACTGGTTCTCCAATTTACGAGGAGATGTTCTGGCCGCTATTGTGGTCGCGCTTGCCCTGATCCCCGAAGCTATTGCATTCTCTATTATCGCTGGTGTCGATCCTAAAGTCGGCCTGTATGCCTCTTTTGCTATTTGTTTAATTATTGCTTTTGTTGGTGCCCGACCGGCAATGATCTCCGCAGCGACTGGTGCGATGGCACTTTTGATGATTACCCTGGTGAAAAACCACGGTCTGGAATACTTGCTGGCAGCGACGCTGTTGTGTGGTGTTATTCAGATTGTCTTTGGGATCTTTAAATTGGGCGATTTAATGCGTTTCGTTTCGCGCTCAGTAGTTACCGGTTTTGTTAATGCCCTGGCGATTCTGATTTTTATGGCACAGTTGCCCGAGCTAAGTGGCACTTACGGTACCACCACAGTATATGGCATGACAGCACTGGGTCTGGCTATTATTTATCTGTTTCCTTATGTCACCAAAGCGGTGCCCTCGCCATTAGTGTGTATTATCGTGCTTACCGCGCTGTCGCTTTATTTCGGGCTGGATATCCGCACCGTAGCCGATATTGGTGAATTACCTGACAGTCTGCCAATATTCCTGTGGCCAGATGTGCCACTGACGCTTGAAACCCTAAAAATCATTTTCCCCTATTCACTGGCACTGGCCGTAGTGGGGATTCTTGAGTCATTGATGACCGCGACTATCGTTGATGATTTAACCGATACCAGCAGCGATAAAAACCGCGAGTGTATCGGTCAGGGGGTCGCTAATCTAGGTTCTGGCGTTATTGGTGGTATGGCAGGCTGTGCCATGATTGGTCAGTCTATTATCAATGTAAAATCCGGTGGCCGCACCCGGTTGTCAACGCTGTTAGCCGGCATTCTGTTACTGATTATGGTGGTGTTCTTAGACAAGTGGGTGGGGTTGATCCCGATGGCCGCCCTCGTGGCCATTATGATTATGGTGTCTATTGGTACCTTTAGCTGGTCATCAGTTAAAGATTTGCGCAAAAACCCGAAAAGTTCGTCGGTAGTTATGGTGATGACCGTTATCGTCGTCGTTGCTACCCACAACCTGGCCTATGGCGTATTAGTGGGTGTGTTGTTAAGTGCGCTGTTTTTTGCCAATAAAGTCGGCCAGATTTTGTATATCGGCTCAAAACTGGCCGCCGATGGCCACCGGCGGGATTATCAGGTGGTGGGGCAGGTCTTTTTTACGTCAGCTGAGCAATTTATCGCTGGCTTTGACTTTAAAGAAGCGGTAGAAAAAGTCAGCATTGATTTAAACCGGGCCCATTTCTGGGATATTACTGCCGTCAGTTCACTCGATAAGGTCGTTCTTAAGTTTCGCCGGGAAGGTACTGAGGTGGAGCTGATTGGTTTAAATGAAGCCAGTGCCACTCTGGTGGATAAGTTTGCTGTACATAATCAGCCGGAGGCCGTCGCAAAGTTAATGGGACATTAACTTGGGCGCACCTGACAGGATATTGGCCGGACATCACAGCGAATTCGCTGCTGAAAATAAAGTGTCAGGCCTGCCCTGGCTTTATTGAGTCTGGCAACAGGAGAGTTAACAATGACTAAAAAAGTAATGGCGTGTATCGACGCCTCCCCTTATGCCGAAGCGGTTTGTGATTATGCGGTATGGGCTGCTAAACGGTTAACTGTGCCGATGGCGGTTATTCATGTGCTGGATAAGGCCCAACATACTCATACACCTGATTTAAGTGGCAGTATCGGCCTGGGTTCACAGGAAGTGCTGCTGCAGCAGTTAGCTGAACTGGATGAAAAGCACGGTAAGCTGGCGTTGGAGCGGGGCAGGCTGATGCTGGATGCAGCGAAAAGCAGGGCCGAGCAAGCCGGCGTGGACACGGTTGATGAGCGGCTGCGCCATGGTACCCTGGTTGAAACCCTGGTGGAGCTGGAAGAGGAAACCCGTTTACTGGTGCTGGGCAAACGGGGCTTTAGCAGTGCCGATGCGCATGGTCATCTGGGGCTGCATGTGGAGCGGGTGATCCGCAGCTTACATAAGCCTATCTTGTTAACCCAGCAAAGTTATAAAGAGCCGCAGCGAATTATGCTGGCGTATGACGGCAGTGCCACCGCATTAAAAGGTCTGGAGATGCTGGCGGCGAGCCCGCTGGGAAAAGGGTTACCGGTACATCTGGTAATGGCCGGTGCTAACATTGAAGCGGCTCAGCAGCAAATGGAAACCGCGGCGCTCATTTTGCGCAACACCGGTTTTGAAACCAAAGTTGCCATTGTCGGTGGTGAGCCAGAAGAGGTTCTGAATCAGTATCAGCAGGAGCATCATATTGACCTGATGGTGATGGGGGCTTACGGCCATTCCCGGATCCGTCAGTTTATTGTTGGCAGTACTACGACTGCTATGATTAGTAAAGCTAAGTGCTCCCTGCTGATACTACGCTAATCCGGACCCGGCATTTTGCCGGGTTTTTTTAACAGTATTACAAGTACTATAGACCTTGTGCTAATAGAACAAAATCAGAACATATTTATAATAATGTCCGGTAAGCGCCGGACTAATTTCGTTGTGTAACTGAGGATAAAAGCGTGAGACAGTGGCTGCTGTGGCTGATGATGTGTGTGGTATTTTCTCCGGCGGCTCTGGCTGCAACCGGACAACTGGATTTAACGATGTCTCCGGTAGGCATTATTTCTCTGGTGTTATTTGCGCTGGCCTATGTGCTGGTGATGGCTGAAGAAAAACTTCATCTTCGCAAATCTAAACCGGTGCTGGTAGCAGCCGGGATCATCTGGGCGCTGGTTGCCTGGCGCTATATGCAGGACGGTATTACCGGTGTCACAGCTGATGCATTCCGCCATACCCTGCTTGAATTTGCTGAACTGATGCTGTTTCTGTTGGTGGCAATGACCTACATTAATGCGCTGGAAGAGCGCAGGTTATTTGATGCCCTGCGGGCCTGGATGATCCGAAAAGGTTTTAGTTACCGCAGTTTATTCTGGATAAGCGGCGTACTGGCTTTTTTTATCTCGTCATTTGCTAATAACATGACCACCGCCATGTTGATGTGTGCAGTCGTGATGAAAGTAGCAGAAGGTGACAAGCGTTTTATTAACCTTACCTGCGTTAACATTGTCATCGCGGCTAACGCAGGCGGCGCCTTTATTCCGTTTGGCGATATTACCACCCTGATGGTTTGGCAGGCCGGCATAATCAACTTTTATGAATTTTTTACGCTATTTGTGCCGGCTGTGGTCAATTATCTGGTGCCGGCAGTCATTATGAGCTTGTTTGTTGAGCGCAGATATCCGGCTGCCTTGCAGGAGGATGTTGAGCTTAAGCGCGGAGCCTTGCGCATCATGACTTTATTTCTGGCAACGATTGCGCTGGCGGTATTATACCACTCGTGGCTGGACTTACCCCCGGTATTGGGCATGATGACCGGTCTGGGATTGCTGCAGTTTTTTGGTTTCTTCCTGCGTAAAACGTTACCCGGTTCACTGGCACGAAAACGAGCAATGGCTGAGCGTGAGGGTGATTTGGATCGGTTAAAAACACTGGGACAGATCGTGCCGTTTGATGTGTTCAGCAGGATTGCCAGAGCCGAATGGGATACCCTGTTGTTTTTCTATGGCGTGGTAATGTGTGTTGGTGGTCTGGGTTATATCGGCTACCTAGAATTGCTCTCTACCAGTCTCTATGAAAACGGCAATCCTACCGTTGCCAATGTGGTACTGGGCCTGATGTCTTCGGTAGTGGATAATATTCCGGTGATGTTTGCTGTACTCACTATGCAGCCCGATATGTCGCATGGTCAATGGCTGCTTATCACCTTGACGGCCGGGGTGGGCGGCAGCCTGTTATCGATAGGCTCGGCGGCTGGCGTGGCACTGATGGGGCAGGCCAGGGGCTACTATACCTTTATGGGCCACCTGAAGTGGGCACCGGTGATTTTACTGGGCTATTTCGCCAGCGTCGCCGCACATTTATGGCTGAATGCGGCCAGTTTTACCGACTTTGGCGTGGTCAACTAGTGGAGTAGCTTGTAAGCTGCAGATCATCTTAAAGCTGCTAAGCTTAGCCAGATAATCTTAACGTCAGCCGATGGCGCCTGCATTTAACCGGCGGGCAGTCGGTAATCTGAATAAGGAGATGTTATGACTAAGCTAACCGATCAGAGTTTATTAAAGAAAGCGTCGTACTGGCAAGGTGAGTGGCACGACGCAGACAATTGTTTTGATGTTACGAATCCGGCTAATGGCGACGTTATAGCGAAAGTGGCAAATAGCAGTGCCGACGATGCCGAGAAGGCAGTAGCTGCTGCTCATCGCGCGTTTAATGCCTGGGCTGCCCGGCCTGCCGCCGAACGAGCTGAGCTGCTGCTGCGCTGGCAGCAACTTTTGCTGGAGCATCAGGATGATTTAGCTTTGCTGTTAACGCTGGAGCAGGGCAAACCCCTTGCCGAAGCCAAAGGCGAAATCGCCTATGGCGCGGGCTACCTGCAATGGTTTGCTGAGGAAGCGAAGCGTGTTTATGGTGATACCATCCCTGCTAAGACTGATGATCAGCGGATTATTGTTATAAAACAACCCGTTGGTGTCGTTGCCGCCGTCACACCATGGAATTTTCCGAATGCGATGATTGCTCGCAAAGCGGCTGCCGCACTGGCTGCAGGTTGTACCTTTGTGGTTAAGCCCGCCCAGCTGACACCGCTGTCTGCCCTGGCGATGGCAGAACTGGCTGACCGGGCCGGTATTCCTGCCGGGGTATTTAATGTGATAACCAGTACCGATGCCAAAGCGATTGGCGAAGTGCTGACTGAAGATAAGCGGGTCGCTAAATTTAGTTTTACCGGCTCCACCAAAATCGGTAAGCAACTGGCAAAACAATGTGCCGGCACAGTTAAGCGGGTATCGCTTGAGCTCGGTGGCAATGCGCCCTTTATTGTGTTTGATGATGCTGATCTGGACGCCGCAATCGACGGTTTGATGGCGTCGAAGTTTCGAAATGCCGGCCAGACCTGTGTCTGTACCAACCGGATCCTGGTTCAGCAAAAAGTGCTGGCTGCTTTTACCGAAAAACTGCTAAAGGCTATTGGCAAGCTGAAACTTGGTGATGGCACAGCTGACAACGTTGATATTGGCCCGCTGATAAACCATGATGCCTGCGACAAAGTAGATAAGTTACTGAATGAAGCGCTTGCCCTCGGTGCTAAGTTACAGTGTGGCGGCAAACGGCAGGCGGCCGACAGCCTGTTTTATTTACCTACCCTGATAACCGGGGTCAATAATGATATGGCGGTAGCGCAGCAGGAGATATTCGGTCCGGTAGCCGCAATCCAAAGTTTCGATACTGATGCTGAAGCCATCGCGCTGGCTAATGCTACGGATTCAGGCCTGGCAGCGTATTTTTACAGCAGGGATATTGGCCGCGTTTGGCGGGTAGCCGAGGCGCTGCAATATGGCATGGTGGGTATTAATGAAGGTATGGTTTCTAACCCGGCTGCTCCCTTTGGTGGCGTTAAGCAGTCTGGCTACGGCCGGGAAGGCTCAAAATATGGCCTGGCCGATTATCTGGATATTAAATATTTATGCTTGGGTGGATTGGCTGATTAAACCCGATATATCAGACAGGCTTTATAGCCGCACCAGAACAAACCACAGCGCATTATGGCAGCAACTGAGCTCATCGCCCCGTTGTTAAGCCTCGCTGCGCTGGAAGTTGCCGCCAACAGTTTCTATTTGCTGGCGGTTTTTCTGGCTGCGCGAAACAGTATTCACACCTGGTGGCTTGGAATTATCGGCTGCAGTTTATTTGCGCTGCTGTTTTTTCAGGTTCAGCTTTACGCTGAAAGCATGTTGATGTTGTTTTTTATTGCCACCAATTTTATTGGCTGGTACCAGTGGGGCCGGCAGCTGGGTATAAAACAGATAACCAGCAGCCGCCTTAGCCGCTTAGTGTTATACACAGTGATTGCCCTTCTTATTACCATAGCTCATGGTTTTTTACTGCATAATCTGACCGACGCTTATGCGCCTTATGTTGACTCGGCTATTTTAATGTTCAGCCTGATTGCTCAGTTTTTACTGATGAACCGTAAACTGGAAACCTGGTGGTTCTGGTTGCTGGTCAACACCATTGCCATTCCACTTTATCTTTCCCGCGAATTATATGTAACTGCCATCGTCTACTGTGGTTTCTGGTTTAACGCCTGGTATGGCTTATATCTGTGGCGCCAGTTAAAAAATGCAAACAAACGGGTCCAGAGCAAGTTGCAGTTGAAATTCTGACTTTACTCAACCTTGATATTAGCGCGGATCAGGCAAATACCGCAGCCCAGGTTACCGCATTTCCTGCACCATGAACCAGTGCTGGCGCTATGACACTTCCGGTATGATTACGTAGCCACTGAAAGAACATGCTGACCCCGGTATAGATGCCAATCAGAATTACAACCACAATAAACTCATCCTGTTGTATGTAATGCCACAGTCGAACCGAATGCAATGGGGCAATAACAAAAGCGACAGTGGTCACAGTGGCAGCCACTGACAGCGAAAGATGACGTTTTAATGTGGTAAATAACAAACCACGATACAGTAACTCCTGGCCGATACCGATACAAAAACCTGTACAAAACCAGGCCAACCACCACCATAATCCGGCTGAAAAACTTTTTAATAATTGTTCAGCTTCCAGCAGACCAAACAGCAATGCGCTTATTAACACTGCGCCTAGCACCAGACTATTCTGGCTACGCGGTAATTGCAGTATAGGGGGATAAACACACCGTATAACCGCCAGTAACAGTATCACAAGCCCAAACTCAGTAAGCAGCCGCAGCGGCTGATTAAAATACCAGTGGTGCGCATCCAGCAGCCAGGGGTCAGGTTGCAACCAGAGCCGCACCGGAAGCTCCATCAGTAGAAAAGTCAGTATAGCGACCCAGCTTATCAATCCAGCGCGTTGCGCTGGTTGATTAGCGTTGTAAACGACTGATTTCACGTTTTAATTCCTTATCATTGCTTTGATTGGCCTCGTTAAGATGTTGCAACATCTGCGCAGCATTGCCATTAAGCTTGTGCAGTTGTGCTAAACGAAGATGTGCCCAGGTCAGGTCTGGAAGATCAGCAGAAACTGGCGCTTTAGCAATAAAGTGATTCAAAGCGTAAATGCCATCTGCAATTCGTTGTTGGCTAAACAGTGCTGTACGGCCTATTTGATACCAGGCATTAAAGACGTAGATCCCATCATTATCCTGTGATGCTGATGTCGCTGCGTAAAAGGCATCAAACGCCGGTGCAAATTGCTGTTCCTGTTGCAACAGTAAGCCATGGCGATAATGAAATTCAGCTTGTCCGGGGTAGTCTGAGCGGCATTGTGCAAGCAATTTACGGTATTTCTGTTGTTGCTCAGTCTGCCTGTAGAAGCTGAGCTCGGCAAGTTTACCTTGCAGCGCATCTGATAGGGCAATTTGCTCTACCTCCTGCCATGCCAGCTGCTTATCACCGCCGGCAATGCCGGGTGCATTAAGATAAAATGACATCAGACCCCTTCGGTAGTCGGTATTGTCTGGTTGTAAGGCTACGGCGTGCTTTAAGCAGCGTAAGGATTTTTTGGCGTAGCTCAGTGCTGAGAAAATAGCATCCCCTGCCTGCTGGCCCATAATACGGCCACATATAAATTGCACTTCTGCGTTTTCGGGATATAAGGCAAGGGCTTTTCCGATCAGCTTTTCAGCCAGGTCAAGATCTGTGCCCATAGCTATTTTCGCTTGTTGCAGTTCCGCCGGATTATTGGTTGTGTTTATCTCAGCTGATCGCGTCGCTGCTGGAGCTAAAAGTAATAGTATAAAAATTAACATCAATCGCATGGTTATTGCCTCTGTGGTTTTGATCAGAGTACCAAGCCAGCCTTGCTGCGGTTAGTGCCAAAAGTCACTAAATAATATGATGACTTTTGGTACAAAGTGCGTTTCGGATTACCGGTATTCCGGCAGAGGCAGAGACAGAGGGAGAGGACGAATGTTTACAACCAGACTCGCAACAGGCTGGCAGCGATAAGTGCCAGATAGGTCACGGCAACAGTGGGTTTAGCTGCTTGCCGCGCATAGCCAAGGATCAGTTGCAATGGGGGTTGTCGCTGATATTGCCATTGGCTATGCCACTGACAGCCAATATCCTGCGCTTGTAAAATAGCCTGTTCCAGCTGCAAAAGGCGATCCGCAGCCCGTTGCTGCCAGGTTTTAAGCAGCGCCTCATGCAACCAGAACAAGCCGATAATACCAAGCTGCAATTCCAGTCCGGCGGCATTTTTTAACAGCCATAGCCAGACCAGAATACTAATGATTTTCAACCAGAGTGCTTGTTGTTCCTGTTTATCGTAGCTTTGCTGAACCAACAGCCATTCAGCCTGATTTTTGTCTGTCATAATGCGTCCCTGCGGCTGGCCGCTTCATTTATATAAATTTGAGTTGTTGTTTAAGTTTAGCGGGTAATTGCTGCAAATCACTATCATTTTTGCTCACCACCACTACATCGGCATGTTTTAACGCCAGACTGCGGCCATGATACTGATCATCCGCAAAATACTGCTCAAATTTCAGTGTACTGCTCTGAGGTACGAAAAACACGGTGGCTAATCCCTGTTCGGTTTGCATCACCAGATGCAAGGAACGGGTACCACGAAAATCACAAAAGTTAGCGTACACTATGTTATCTTGCCAATCGGCCAACTCTGCACCAAAACTGGCCAGTTTGGCATTAACCTGGCTTAATGGTTGTGGTGTTAACATCTGGTCCAGATAAGGCGCCTCATGGTACACATGGGCCAGAGCATGCTGCCCCAGCGTCATTTGCGGAAAACCATAGTTAAACCAGTTCAGGGTAAGGCCTGCTACAAAAGCAATCGATGCCGCCACAGCAATAGCCGCGCTAAAGCGTCTTTTCAGGGTTTGCTGGCTGTGCCGCATGTGCTGGCGCAGCAAATTCAGCTCAAGTGAGTCTGGCACGTTAAATTCGAAAGCCTGCTTTATCCTGGCCTGATCCAGCAATAATTGCCGCTGCAATTGCTGCAACTCGGGGTCGGCGGCCACGGCATCCCCCAATTCAGTACTTTTCGCCAGAGGATCCGCCATCAGAGCTTGTTTCAGGGTTAAATCAGCCATTATATCTCCCCCTTGTGCTGGGCACTCTGTTGCGCGACCAGACGCTGTTTCAGTAAGTGTCTGGCCCTGAATAAACGCGTATTGACTGTATTAATGTTTAAACTCATTAACTTACCAATTTCTTCGCTGGTGAAGCCTGCGAGTGCTTGCAATAACAGGGGTTCCCCGTATTCAGACGGCAGTAACAGCAACTGCTGTTGCAGCAACGCATTATCATATTGTTGCTCTAGTGCGGGGTTAAGGTCATCGGCGATGCTGTCTTGCTCAATATCACAGTAATCGAGTTGCTTGCGTTCAAAGCGCCGGGCATTTTCCCGGCGTAAAATAGTGATAAGCCAGCTCTTGGCTGCATTGTCATCCAGCAGGGAGTCAAGTGCTTTCCAGGCGCGTAAAAATGTATCCTGCACAATATCTTCGGCAGTATGCTGGTCGCGGCAAAGCCAGTAAGCATAACGATATAAATCAGCGTGGTACAACCGCACCAGCTGTTCGTAGCGCTGACTGTTGTTTTGCATTTTACGTTTAAATAAACTGACCGGCAAACTAAGCAGGCTATGTCGGGATGGTGCCATAATGTCAG
>NZ_JAWVZF010000020.1:0-29377 GCF_033722355.1 Arsukibacterium sp.
ACCAGCTCTTCAGATTCTTTGCCTGCCGCTTTTACACTCTGCACAAACCGAAGCTCTGCCGGAATACGCATCTCACCGTAGCGGCGGGCTTTGACCACACCACTGCGAAAAGCCGTTTCGTCAATGTCCATTACCGGTGCTTCAGCCAACGTGACTAACTGACCGCTAATGAGCCGCTGCACCAGTTTGCCGGCAGCCGTCGGCGAGATAGCATAAACGCCGGAGTGAATTTTGCAGCCTGCCGGAATACCCAGCACGGTAGTCGCCTTATCGATGACACTACAGAGGTTACGCGCGGTCCCGTCACCGCCGGCAAACAACAACAGGTCGACTCCTTGCGCGGCAATGGCCTGCGCAGCCTGTTCGGTATCGGCTGCGACAGTGGGGTATGCAGCCGGCGCGTAACACACCTGATAATTCAGCCCTAATTGCTGACACAGCTCAGCCCCCATGTCACCTTCGACGGTGATTACCTGAAACTGATCTTTTAAATCAAGCAACTGGCTCAATGCTACGCTGGCACGCTCGCCAGCCATTGGTATTGCTCCCAACGCCAGCGCTTCTGCGGCCATACCATCACTGCCTTTAAGCGCAACACTGCCCCCAAGGCCCGCCAGTGGATTAATAATAAGCCCTAAGCGAAATGGATTTATCATAGGTTCAGTTATATCCGGATGCCTGTCTGCTAATGGCGCGCATTGTAGCGACTTCCTGCGTCCTTGCCCAGTATTGCCGGTATGAACAGGCGGTAGGCCGTTGAATCACGTTGTAACATGCAGCATGCTTGCCGCACTGGCCAGCCTGGTTTAGAGTACAGCCAGACTTTGACCACAAAATTAAGGGAAGTAAATGTCAGCACTTCAGCTGCAATTTGAGCAACTAAAACAGGCTTACAGCCAGCGCCCTTATCCCGATTATCACCAGCGCCGGCAACAACTAAACGCCTTGCGTCAGGCTATTTCTGAGCAGAGTGACGCATTATGCAATGCGGTAAGTCAGGATTTTGGTTATCGCAGCAGTGACGAAACCCGTTTACTTGAAATTATGCCGTCACTAAGCGGGATTGATTATCACCTAAAGCAGTTAAAACACTGGCTTAAACCAGAAAAACGACATGTCCACTACAGTTTTATGCCCGCCAGCAACCGGGTAATGGTCCAGCCGCTGGGTGTCGTTGGCATTATTGTCCCGTGGAACTACCCCATTTACCTGGCAACTGGCCCGTTAATGGCAGCGATTGCCGCCGGTAATAAAGCCATGCTGAAACTATCAGAGTATACGCCCGCTACGAATAAGGTATTAACCGCCATATGCCAGCAGGCGCTGGCAGCGGATGCCGTTGTCATTGAAGGCGATGCTGACATTGCTGCTGAGTTCTCGCGCCTGCCCTTCGACCATTTGTTATTTACCGGCTCAACGGCAGTCGGGCGCAAAGTGATGCAGGCTGCTGCAGCAAACCTGACCCCGGTAACGTTAGAGCTGGGGGGCAAAAGCCCGGTTGTTATCGCGCATGATGCTGATGTTACACAAATTGCTAAACGGCTACTGTTCGGTAAAACCGCCAATGCCGGTCAGACCTGCGTAGCACCTGACTACGTACTGGTGCCTGCTGATAAATTGGAGCAGCTGATTTCTGAGCTTAGCCGGGGGTTTACAGAATTTTATCCCGACTTTGCTACTAACCCGGATTACAGCGCAATCATAAATACCGCCCAGTACCAGCGGCTGATGACCATGCTGGAGCAAGCCCGCCGCAGCGGTGCCCGGATAATTAATTGTGGCGATAACAGTGGCAATAACAACGTGGCCACAGCCAACAGTGAGCGGCGGCTGGCGCTGCAGTTAATAATTGGTGCAGATGATAACAGCAACTTAATGGAGCAGGAAATATTCGGCCCGTTACTGCCACTCATTACCTACAACAGCATAGATGAAGCGCTGCACTATATTCAGCAGCGGCCAAGGCCGTTGGCGCTGTATTTAATGAGTAATGATAAGAACACCCAGCAACAGGTGCTCAGACAAACACATGTCGGCGGGGTCTGTATTAATGACACCCTGGTTCATGTGGCTCAGGACGACCTGCCTTTTGGTGGCATTGGCCCGTCGGGTTTAGGCAACTACCATGGCAAAGAGGGTTTTCTGCGGTTTTCCCATCAGAAAGCCATTCATCAGAAAGGCTGGTTTAACAGTGGCCGGTTTATTTATCCGCCATTTAACCGCAAAGTGTTTAAAGCGATACTTAGCTGGTTAACCCGTTGAATATCAGGTATGGCAAAAGAACTACAGCGCAGGGTAGCTGGATTACTTGCGTCACCGGCTTCAAGGATCACGTTCCTGTGCCCCTTCAGCCTGCGCAGCATCCATGCTGCTGTTACGAAAGTACACCAGACACCCTGTGTTGGTGTCTGAGTAAGCCTTAGTACATAACAACTTTTATTCTATATTCGCTATTTTCTTCGGCAGGGTTAACACCAGCAGGCAGGCCAGCAGAGCAAAGCCGGCAGCGAAAATAAAGGTTTGCGCCGCACCAGCACCATTTTGCCAGCTTAGCCCGGCCAGATAAGCGCCAATAGCCCCGCCACCGCCAAAAATAAGCCCGGCGTAAATCGCCTGGCCACGGCCGCGCTGGGCTTTGGGAAATACCTGCTGAATAAACTGCATGGCGCAGCTATGAGCAAGGGCAAAACTGCCGGCATGCAGCAACATACTCAGCGCCAGCCACCAGACAGAGTGCGCCAGCAGCGCCACCATTAACCAGCGAATGGCGGTTAAGCCGTAGCATATACCCAACAAAGTGCGATAACTGCGGTTATGCATAATGCGCCCGGCAAAGTAAAACGCCACGATTTCAGCCGCTACGGCCAGACTTATCAGCAACCCAGTCTGACTGCCGCTGTAGCCCAAATCACGGCTGTAAAGCGTAAAAAAGCCGTAAAAAGGCGCAAAGCTGATTTGCATCAGCAGCGCCGCGCCCATAAAAATCCATAGTGTCCGGTGTTTTAGCAGTTGCCGGTAAGATAAGCTTGCCGCTGTGGCATCATAGTCCGGTTCGAGCGTGGGTAAATTAAACAGACAAAACACTAACAACAGCAAAAACGCCAATGCTGTAGCTGGCATAAACTCACTGCCATACCACTGATAAAACCAGCCACCGAGCATAACCAGTACAATATAGCCAATACTGCCTGCAGAGCGGATCCGGCTGTATTGCTCCGTATTATTGTTCAGAAACAGAAAAGCCGAGACTTCCAGTTGCGGTAAAATTGCAGTCCAGAAAAAGCTGAACAACGCCAGGGATGCCAGTAACAGGCCAAAACCACCATCAATAAAGCTGCCAAGCCAGCCAATACAGGCCAGCACAGCGCCAAGCTGCATCACCGCCAGCGGTTTATTGCTGCGCTCGGCTAAACTGGCCCAGATAGCCGGCCCGATAATTCGGGTGGCGGTTACGCTTGCCAGCAGCAGCCCTATCTGGCGCGAATCAAAACCGCGACCATCCAGAAACAGGCCCAGGTAAGGCACAAAAATGCCCAGCACCCCGAAATAAGTAAAATAAGCCAGCGCTAACGCTGGCCTGGCGGTTAAAAAAGGCATAAATTCTGAGCGTCGTTAAGTTAGCGCTTTGCGCTGGCAATATCCGGCGTGCTGACGCTTACTCCGGTGTTTTGCGCCCGGTGGCGCAGCAGATGGTCCATTAATACAATAGCCAGCATAGCCTCAGCAATCGGCACAGCCCTGATCCCGACACAGGGGTCGTGCCGGCCTTTAGTGACGATATCAACTACCTCGCCATTCACATTAATACTTTTACCCGCAATACTGATACTGGACGTGGGCTTTAATGCGATACTGACTTTAATATCCTGTCCGGACGAAATTCCGCCGAGGGTCCCCCCGGCGTGATTAGCGGTAAACCCGGCTGGCGTTAATTCATCACGACCGGTTGAACCGCGCTGCTCGACGACCGCAAAGCCATCACCAATTTCCACAGCTTTAACTGCATTGATACTCATCATGGCGTGGGCAATATCAGCATCCAGCCGGTCAAACACCGGCTCTCCGAGACCAACAGGTACTCCTGTTGCCAGCACATTTACCCTGGCACCCACCGAGTCACCGTCTTTTTTAAGCTGACGCATATACTCATCCAGCGCCGGAATCTTGTCAGGGTCCGGGCAGAAAAACGGATTATTTGCGATTTCATCCCACTGCAGCTTTTCTGCTTTTACCGGCCCTAATTGCGCCAAATAGCCGCGAATTTCAATACCGCAGTGCTGCTTCAGGTATTTTTTAGCAATGGCGCCAGCGGCAACCCTTACTGCCGTTTCCCGGGCTGATGAGCGACCACCACCACGATAGTCCCGGATACCGAATTTATGCCAGTAGGTATAATCGGCATGCCCCGGTCGGAATAAATCTTTGATAGTGGTGTAGTCTCCGGAGCGCTGATCAGTATTTTCAATTAATAAGCCGATACTGGCACCGGTTGTGGTGTTCTCAAACACGCCTGAGAGAATTTTAACCTGATCATCTTCCCGCCTCGCCGTGGTATAACGCGACGTACCAGGCTTACGACGGTCTAAATCCTGTTGCAAGTCGTCTGCGGTTAAATGCATGCCCGGCGGGCAGCCATCGACAATACCTCCAATAGCCGGGCCATGACTTTCACCAAAAGTGGTGACTTTAAACAACTGACCAATGCTGTTACCGGCCATTTAGCTCTCCTCGAACAAGTGTTGGTAGGCGACGAGCTGAGCTTTACTCAGTGCAAAGACACCATGGCCACCGGCAGTAAATTCAAGCCAGTTGAAATGGACGTCTGGATACCTATCCTGCAATTCAACCATACTATTGCCTACTTCACAAATTAAAAAACCCTGCTCGGTTAAATGAGCAGCTGCCTGTGCCAGAATACGCCGGGTTAGCTGCAGCCCGTCATGGCCGGAGGCCAGCCCGAGTTCAGGTTCATGCCGGTACTCATCCGGCAAATCTGCCATATCCTCAGCGTCAACATAAGGCGGATTGGTAACAATAAGATCATACTGCTGACCGCTTAGTGCATCGTAACCATCTGATAATATTGGGTAAACCCTATCCAGTAAACCATGCTCATTAATATTGATATCTGCCACAGCTAAAGCTTCCGGGCTGATATCAACGGCGTCTACCTGAGCATCCGGAAACGCATATGCACAGGCAATAGCAATACAGCCAGAGCCGGTGCACAAATCGAGGATCCGCTCTGGTGGTGCCTTAAATGCAAACCGGCTGAATTTTTCATTTATCAGCTCAGCGATTGGTGAACGTGGCACCAGCACCCGCTGGTCGACATAAAACGGCAACTGACAGAAATAGGC
Source organism: Arsukibacterium sp. (assembly GCF_033722355.1). Lineage (GTDB taxonomy): Bacteria > Pseudomonadota > Gammaproteobacteria > Enterobacterales > Alteromonadaceae > Alishewanella. The sequence continues at coordinate 5,361 of NZ_JAWVZF010000020.1, forward strand.
CTGATGGGTTAGATAGGCAGCAGGGATCCGCAGCTCAATCCGCTGCACCAGCAAGTCGATAAATGCCCGCCGCTCTGGCCGGGTAAGCCGGACGCTTAGTAATTTATCATCAGTGAGCGGTGGCAAAAATAAACAATGCGCTAGTAGCGAAGCGGCTTCGTCCCAGGGGTTGTCGGTACCATGGCCAAAGTATACGCCGGCTTCATTAAAGCGACTGACTGCAAAACGCAACCAGTCGTGGACGCTGACTAACGCATCAAGCGCTTCACTGATATCAGTTTCTGAAAGTATCGGTGTATAATCGGCCATATTAAATATTCGCTCTTTGTAAAAAATGAGCAGATTGTATAGACTTGCGCGATGCAACGAAAGAAGCTTTCTCACCCCCCTCATTTATCTACCGAAGACAGTGAGCTGTTCCGTCAGTCTGTTAGCGGCGCCCGGCCATTATTACAAGACAAGATAGCCCCTGCCAGTAATGGCCGCAAGCTGAAAACCCGGCCTGCCGTTAATATGCCGCAGCACGAGCCGGATCTGTTTTATTTCTCTGATGATTATGAAGGTTTTATCAGTGATGGTGGTTCGCTGTCTTATGTTCAGCCAGGCGATGACCCGCGGTTGGCGGGGCGCTTAAAACGCTCGGAGTTTCAGCCACAGGTGGTACTTGATTTACATGGCTTAACTCAGCGCCAGGCTAAAACCGAACTGGCCGGGCTATTGGCTTACTGTAAACGACAGCAGTTTAACTGCGCCTGTGTAGTACATGGTAAAGGCCTGGGCATTCTGGCCCGAAAGGTACCAAACTGGCTGATTCAGCATCCTGATGTTCGGGCCTTTCACACTGCCCCGAAAGACTGGGGTAAGCATGGCGCTTTATTGCTGCTACTGAAAATTAATCAGCCTGGGCCTGAGTTAAGGCGCTAGTTCCGCTGCAAAACAGGCATTAACGCCTTAAGAAGTCATTAATGCCATTCCCTGCGGTGCCACTTTCTCCATTAAATGACCACTCCTGGCCGGCTGATAATCAATACAATACAGGGAGGCGGTACTGAAAACCGGGGTTTGCCCCGGCTGGGTCAGAGTTTCGACCAGAAAACTGACCAATGGCATATGTGACACCAGTAAAATTCTGGCTTCAGGCTGTGCGGCTAACTTTGCATCAATCAAGTTATGCACTATTAACGGGTTACCATCAGGCACTAACTCAGATTGTAGCAGCAACTGACAATCCGAGCCTTGCCCGGCCAGCATAATATCTGCCGTCTGAGTTGCTCGCAGATAGGGGCTGACCCAGACATCGGTAAAGCCGTTATAGCAACTTTGCAGCCATTGTGCCATTTGCAGCGCTTCCCGCTTGCCTCTGCTGGTCAGTTGACGCTGACTGTCTTGCTTAATCAGCGGCTCTGCTTCACCATGGCGCATAATAACAATGTTAACCATTTTTATTGATACCGTACTACTTCATCATTGGGTTTTTATTTGCCACTGTTAAAAAGCATACGCTGGGCAAAAATTGTGCGCTATGATAAAGAAACTCTGGCGCAAGCGTAACTGCTATTAACGCATAACATAGAACCTGTTTATTACTAAATGCTATCAAAAATCGGCCATCTTGCAGTACTGCCATACCGAAATAGGATAATTCTTGGAAAAAGTACATATAAAGCAAAGCCCAAACGATAACAGAGCCTATCAACACCTGACACTCGACAATGGTCTTACCGTGTTATTGGTGAAAGACAGCAGTGCAGAGAAAAGTGCAGCAGCGCTCACTGTCAATGTTGGCCATTTTGATGATCCTGCTGATTATCAGGGGATGGCGCACTTTCTCGAACATATGCTGTTTCTGGGTTCAGAAAACTATCCGGATCCGGGTGAGTATCAGCAATTTATCAGTCAGTATGGCGGCAGTCATAACGCCTGGACCGGTACAGAGCATAGCCATTTTTATTTTGACATCGATCCCCCGCAGTTCCGCCAGGCGATTGCCCGCTTTGCCGACATGTTTTGCCGGCCATTGTTTACTGCCGCTTATGTCGAAAAAGAACGCCACGCCATCGAAGCAGAATACTCGTTAAAATTGAAAGATGACAGCCGGCGGATTTATCAGGTACATAAAGAAACCATTAATCCGGCACATCCATTTGCGAAATTCTCTGTCGGTAATCTTAACACGCTCAATGATAAGCCACCGCAAACGCTGCGCAATGCATTACTGCAATTTTTTCTGCAGCAATACAGTGCCAGCCGGATGAGTTTGTGCTTAGTAGCAAACAATGATCTGAGTACAATGACGCAATGGGTAAAACAATACTTTGCCGGACTTCCCTGTGCTTTACCGGCAAAAGCACCGTTGGCAGTACCCCTTTATTTACCGGAACATCAGGCCGTTTTATTAAATATCAAACCCCATAAAGACTCTGACCGGCTGGTGGCCAGTTTTGCCCTGCCTGACATACAGCCATGGTACCGGCATAAAATCGTCAGTTTTCTGGCTTCACTGTTAGGTGATGAAAGCGAGGGATCTTTACTCAGCTATCTGAAAAATGCCGGACTGGTTAATCAGCTGAGTGCCGGCGGCGGTATTGATGGCAGTAACTACAAAGATTTCACTGTGTCATTTGAATTAACCCGTGCTGGCCGCATGAACACCGAGGCAGTCCTGAAGGCGCTTTACAGTGCGCTGGCCAGAATTAAGCAGCAACCGCTGCCAGAGCAACTCTATATCGAGCGACAAAAACTGCTGCATTGGTCGTTTATCTATCAGGAGCCCGCTGACGCCTTGCAAACCGCCAGTCAGCTGTCGGTTAATCTGCAGCATTATCCAATTGAGGATACTATTTTTGGCGACTACCGGATGGAATTACCGCCCGAATCCGTTTATCAGCAATTGCTCAGCTGGTTCAGACCAGAGAACATGAGGCTGATGCTGATAGCCCCTGACGTGCCAGTGCTGACAGAAGCAAAATGGTACAATACCCCCTACTCCGTTACCAGGTTAAGTGATGCGTTACTTCAGACCCTCAGAGATACCGGCCCGGTTGCTGAAATCACTCTGCCGGGCAGTAATCCTTATTTAACTGAACAGGTCAGCCTGCTGGATAAAGATCAGCATATGACGGTGCCAGAGCAGCTTTATCACAGCCCTTATCTGAGTATCTGGTATAAAGCGGATACTGAGTTTAATACCCCTAAAGGGCATATTTTTCTGCAACTTAGTTTACCGCAGACGATTGCTGATAACCGGCAACTGGCAACCAGCAGGCTTTGGCTGGAGTTGTTTCAGGATCATATTAATCAGCAGTTTTATATGGCTACCAATGCCGGGTTAAGTTATAACCTGCATGTTCAGAAACAGGGAATAAGCATCCATACCTCAGGCCTGGCCGCAAACCAGATCCCATTATTGCAACACATCCTGCTGCAGATTAATCAGGCAGCTTTCTCTGAACTGCGCTTTAATGAAATTAAGCAGCAACTTTGCCGGCACTGGGCTAACAGCAGCAAAAGTAAACCTGTAGCCCGGTTATTCAGCCAGTTATCCGCCATACTGCAGCCGCTTAATCCGGAAATTGAAGTGCTTATCGAGCAACTGCAGCAATTGAATTTTCAGCAATTCTGTCAGTTTTCAGCACAATTGCTCGAAAAGGTACACCTGGAGGCGCTGCTGGTGGGTAACTGGACCAAGCACAATGCCAGTTCACTGCAAGCTATGCTTAAGCAATGGCAAGCACAATACACCACACCTGGCAGCAAAATTTCTGCGCCTACATATACGATTAAAGGTACAGGTCCAATCTGGTTAAATACCGATACTGACAGCACTGATCACGCGTTAGTGGCATACCTGGCTGCAGATCAGACAACTGCAGAACAAATGGCGTTGTTTATGCTGGCAAATCATCTGATGTCACCCCACTATTTTCATCAACTGCGCACAGAGCGACAAATGGGGTATCTGGTGGGGACAGGTTATGTTCCTATTAATATGCTGCCAGGCATTGCTTTTTATATTCAGTCGCCGAACTTTGAATGCACGGCGCTCTACCAGGCAACAGTTGATTTCTTCCGGGGATTTTTACAACAGATTGAGCAAATGCCAGAGGACCTGTTTGCAGAGCATAAACAAGGGCTGATAGCGCAGCTTTCTGAGCGGGATACCAGTCTGGGGTCAAGGGCGAAGCGACTATGGCTGGCATTAGGCCAGGAAGACACAGAATTTGATCTGACCGGCAGAATAATCGGTGCCCTTTTGCAACTGAGCAAACAGCATTTTACTGGATTGCTGCAAGACTTGCTGGCCGCGGATCACGATATGTTACTTCTGGCCACTGGCGAAAATGATAAATTTAACCATATAAAAAATATGACATCTGCTCAATTGCGCCGGTTAGTAGCGGACAAGTAAATTGATTTTGACACTTTTCCCAAACTTGGTTAACTTAGGCAGAATAACAATAAAAATGTTGTAATTTGTGGGTATACGTCGTTTCGCTTACTTAAAAACGTCCTGGATACTGCTCGCGGTTTTTCCTTCCGGACTCTCTGCGCTTAGCTGGGACAGCGCGCAGCCTTATATCTTTTCCGCTGTGCTGTTCTTTGCTTGTGCTGCACTTTTGCTTGCTCATGCCAGCATTGTCAAAATGCGGCGCTATCATAAACGGCTGGCCAAAAGTGAAGAGCGTCTGCGACTGTCGTTATGGGGCAGCGGTGATGAGCTGTGGGACTGGCGTATTTTAACAGGAGAATTGTACCGCTCCAGTTCATGGTTAAAACCGGTTGCGTTAAAACCAGAAACACGAGATTTCCCCCCCAATAAGCAACAAATCCATCCACAGGATTTAACCCGGGTTATAAACCTGCTGAATGAACATTTAAATGGTGGTAGTGCTTTTTTTGAAGCAACCTACCGGCTGCAGACAGCTGAAGGACATTACATCTGGGTGCTCGACCGCGGTAAAGTGGTTGCTTATGCCACTAATGGCACACCTAGCCGGATGACTGGTACGCTGAAAAATATTCACCAGCTCAAAGAAGCAGAAGGCAGAATGCAATTATTTGCCCGCTGCCTGGAAAATATCTCCGATGCAGTGCTGGTATGTGATACTCAGTTCACTATCATTGAGGTTAACCCGGCGTTTAGCAGTATCACAGGTAAAAATCGTGCAGAAGTGGTCAACAGCCGGTTTGAATTATCTTTATATCCCAGCCGCTTTATGCAGGACATTCAGTTGCAACTGGCAAAGCATGGCCGTTGGAGCGGTGAAATCAGGGAGCAAAAAGATAATGGCGAAATTTATCAGGCCGAATTAACCTTTGATGTGATCAAAGATGAAGAAGGCAATCCACTGCAATATGTCGGTGTGTTATCAGATATTACTGACCGCAAGCTACGCGAAGCAGAATTAAGCCGGCTGGCAAATAATGACACTCTTACCGGCTTACCGAACCGGGCAGTATTTATGTCGAAACTGGCCAGTCTGGTTACCGTTGATGCGGTGCATGCGTTACTGGTATTTGATCTGGACAATTTCAAGAAGATAAATGACTCCCTGGGTCATGAACTTGGCGATACCCTGCTTTGTAAACTTGCGCAGCGATTACATACCGATCCTCGTTACCAGAATAAATTGTACCGGCTCGGTGGTGATGAATTCGCGGTATTGCTAAACGATACCAACGATATTCATACCATTACCTCGATGGCAAAGGGGTTGCTGGAACAAATTAACCGGCCATTTTTTATCAGCCAGCACGAATTAGCGGTCACCAGCAGTATCGGCATTGTATTGTTCCCTGATGACGGCAATGATCCACAGGCATTACTGCGCAATGCCGATACTGCGATGTATCATGCCAAAAATGACGGCGCAAACCGCTATTTGTTTTTCAATGACAGTATGAACAAGCAAGCGGTGAAACGCCTGCAGGTTGAAAACTTAATCCGTTATGGCTTAAAAGAAGACTACTTTACTGTCTACTACCAGCCCAAAATGGACATTCTGACCGGGAATGTGGTGGGCATGGAAGCACTGGTCAGATTTATTACGCCAAAAGGAGGCCTGGTTAGCCCGGCCAGTTTTATACCGGTAGCCGAGGAAACAGGACAAATTGTCGAAATCGGTGCTGTGGTACTGCGAAAAGCCTGTGAAGACGTTAAAAAATGGCTGGCATTGGGTTTATTTCAGGGACGGGTTGCGGTAAATCTGTCGGCTAAGCAGTTTATGCTACCCAATCTGTGTCAGCAAATCGATGATGTGCTGGAACAATGCGAACTGCCGTCATACCATCTGGAACTTGAAATCACCGAAGGCACGGTAATGCAGTCGCCTAAACTGGCAATAGATACCATGAAAAAGCTACGGGCACGGGGCATTCATCTGGCAATGGATGATTTTGGTACCGGCTACTCGTCACTGGCCTATCTGAAACAATTTCCGCTGAATACCCTGAAAATAGACAAAGCTTTTATTGATGACATGGATAATGCCCGCGGCAGAAATATGGTAGATACCATTGTTACCATTGCTCATAATTTAAGTTTAAATGTAGTTGCAGAAGGGGTTGAAACAAAAGATCAGCTGGACATGCTGCGCAAGTTACGCTGCGAAACCATTCAGGGATTTTATTACAGTAAGCCTCTTTCTGCTGCAGACTTTGCTACTTTTTTGTCCGAGCAGAAACAGCGGGCCCGGCTTAGTGCAATACCCGGGTAACCGCTGTAAAAAAAGCCCCGCAGGGCTTTAATCGCTGTCGGTCTCGACGTAAGAAAAATCGTCGGCGCCGTCAGCTATCCGTTTTTTACCAAAAACAGTGTGGAACTTGCGTTTTTCATTCAGGCGCTGTTTGTATTTAACCCAGGTTTTTTCAAAGGCAGTGCTTGCTTCAGCCTCTCCACGGCAAACCAGAACGAAGCGTTGTTCTTCCTCATTTACCGGCTCGCGCTCTCCTTGCTCTAACTGCTGCATCGCGAAACCATGTTTTTCCAGCAGATTACCTTCTGCCAGGGTAAAGCGCCCGGACCGCGTAAAACCACGAGGGAAATTGCGGTCATCGAAAAAGCGACGATTAGCGACAAAACTTTGCTGCATCACTTTTTTCCTCTAATGTCGTTGAATATAAAGCCAGCCTGTTTAAACTGTGCGGAGTATGGTTAACAAAATTCCAGTCGTAAAACAAATATTTTTTATTGACACGATAAATAAATTTAAGGCTACCCCTTGGATACTGAACTGCTAAAAACCTTTCTGGAAGTGCAGCGAACCCGCCATTTTGGCAAAGCTGCTGAAAACCTGTATTTAACTCAATCTGCTGTCAGTTTTCGCATTCGTCAGTTAGAGCAGCAGCTTGGGGTTAACTTATTTAGTCGCTATCGAAACAATATTCAACTTACCGCTGCCGGAGACCGATTGTTGCCGCATGCTCAGGCGATGCTGACAGCCTTACAACGGGCCAAGCAAGAGGTGGCGCTTAGCAATAAGCAAGCACAGCAGCTTTCGCTGGCAGCAACAGCCAATGTCTGGGACAGCTTTCTGTTAGCGGGTTTTATTCAGGTGCAGCAACAATATCCTCAACTGGCCTGGCGCGCTGAGTCGCTTGGCAGAGAGCAAATCAGCAGATTGTTGCTGGAGCGTAATCTGGATCTGGCGGTGGTGTTTGACCCACCCAAGGTTGACGAAATACAGGTTGAAAAACTGGATGATATTAAACTGATTGCAGTGACCAGCAGTCCGGATACCACAACGGACACCGCAATGGCTCAACATTATATTCTGGTTGACTGGGGAACCTCGTTTGACATTCAGCATGCCAAACATTTTGCTGATATGCCGCCGCCCTTTCTGCGTACCGGTAGCGCTAAAATTGCCCTGGAGATGCTGCTGCGAAGCCCTGCAACAGCTTACTTACCACAAGTGATGGTGCAGCCGCTATTACAAAGCAACCGCCTCAGAAAAGTGCAGGATGCGCCACAGATGAGCAGAGAACTCTTTGCCGCCACGTTGCATCAGGCGACTAATGAGCGATTACTGCAGCAGATCATCAGTCAGTTGCGCCAACATATAAACAGCCTGGCGGCTTAGCATAGCTTTCTTTAACGCTTACTGCGCTTTAAGGGCGGAACAAACTGCTGTTTTTGCCCCGGGCCTTACACAACAACAATCGTTTATGGCTACTGAATAACGGTAACAAGAATGGCCCGGTAAACAGTGCCGCAAGCGCCCATTGTAAGGCCTGCATGCCACTTCGTAGTGCTGCAATATAAACCCCAAGCGCAACGGCCAACCAGACAACAGGTACTAAAAACACAAAAAATTTCCTTAATCAATACAGCACTGCAGCAGGCGGTTATTATACCGTCTGCTGCACGTACCCGCTGTTAAGCTTTTATTGAATCTTTGCAAATTCTAATCGTAAAACCGGCTGTTTTGCTCGGCCATGGTTAATAAAAGGGGGCATGGGGCAAACCGCTCACCGTGCTCGGCTTCAAACTCACGTAAACTCGCCACCAGATTCGTTACCCCAAGCGTATCGATATACCGGAACGGACCACCAAGAAACGGCGGGAAACCGATACCGAAAATAGCACCAATGTCACCATCCCGGGCTGATGCTATTACCCCTTCATCCAGACAACGTACAGCTTCATTTAACATCTGGACAGTGCAGCGCCTGGCAATTGCCTCACTGCTAAGCTTACTTTCAGGAGTGACACCCAGCACCTTATACACACTGATGTCGACCGTTTTCGAGCCTTTTTTTGCTTTATTGCCGTACAGATAAAACCCTTTTGCTGACTTTTTGCCTTTACGGCCATCTGCCAGCAAGGTATCAAACGCCGGCGGTGCAGCGAAGCGCTCACCTAACTGCTCAGTCAGAATGGGCGATATTTTCGCACCCACATCAATGCCCACCTCATCCAACAGGGTTATTGGCCCAACCGGAAAACCGAACTTTACCAGTGCCTTGTCAATTTTTTCCACCGGTTCACCTGCCAGCAGCAGGTTAGCGGCTTCGTTCATATACAGCGCCAGAATACGGTTAACATAAAAACCGGCACCATCTTTCACCACAATGGGAGTTTTACCCTGTTTGCGGGCAAACGCGACGGTGGTAGCAATAGTTTTTGCTGACGTCCGGTCATGGGCAATCACCTCGACCAGGGGCATTTTATCGACCGGAGAAAAGTAATGCAGACCAATCACATTTTCCGGCCGCTTAGCCTTAGCAGCGATCTGACTTATCGGCAACGAGCTGGTGTTGCTGGCGAAAATTGTATGTTCTGCACAGTGCTGCTCAATATCTTCGACCATCTGCTGTTTTAACGCTAAATCTTCAAATACTGCTTCAATTACCAGATCAACATCATGAAAACCGCTGTAATCTGTGCTGCCGGTTAACAGTAGTAACTGCTTTTGCATGTCGGCTTTGCTGATAAAACGGCGCTTAAATTTCTTCAGTAATAAATCGTAACTGTATTTCAGCGCGTTACTAATGCCCTGCTCATTAATATCCTTAATGCGTACCGGCACCCCGGCCTTGGTGCTGCTGACATTAGCAATACCGCCCCCCATCAGACCACCTCCCAGTACCGCTACCTTTCGCACTTTGTGTGGCTGAGTGTCGCCGGCACCGGTTTCCTTCTTCATCTGGGTGGTCGCAAAAAACAAACTGCGCAGCGCCGCCGATTCGTCAGTCATACATAACTGACCAAAAGCGGTTGCTTCCGCAGCAAGACCTGCGGCATAGCCACTGTCCTGCCCTTTTCGGACAACGTCAATAATTCTTATTGGAGCAGGATAATTACCCTGAGTTTTCTTCAGGGTCTGTTTCAGAGCCTGAGAGAAAACTAAATTTCGTCCGGGACTGGTGTTTTCCAGTAACTTCGCCAGAAAACCCTTCTTTTTGACGGCCGGTTGGCTCTTTCCCCGGAGTGCCCGTTTTACCGCCGCGTCCAGCAAAATCGTTGCCGGCACAACTTCGTCTATAAGACCGGCTTTTTTCGCCTGCGCTGCGCGTAACTGTTTACCTGTCAGCATCATGTCCAGCGCTTTCTGAACGCCAACCAGCCGAGGTAACCGCTGGGTGCCGCCGCTGCCAGGTAACAAGCCCAACTGTACTTCCGGCAGGCCGAGCACCGTTTTTTCTGAATCAGTGGCAACCCGGGCATGACACGCCATCGCCAGTTCAAGCCCCCCTCCCAGACAAGGACCATTAATCGCGGCAACAACCGGTATTTTCATTTGTTCCAGCCGATCAAACATTTGCTGGCCCATCCGGGCAATATCTTCAGCCTGCCCGGCGGTGTCGCAGTTATCAAGCATTGAGATGTCGGCACCGGCAATAAAGGAGTCCTTTTTACCACTGATAAATACCACACCTTTGATCCCGCTGTTTTTTTGAATAGTGTTTAAAATGTCGTCAATTTCATCAGCAAAAGACGCTTTCAGGACATTCATGCTTTCACCTGGAATATCCATCGTGATAACGGCTACCTGATCATCCCGTATATTCAGGCTGAAACTGTTCGGTTGTTTAGTCATTATTCAGTCTCCAAAATCATCGCAGCACCCAAACCACCAGCCGCACAGGCCGTCGTTAATCCGACACCACCACCACGGCGCTGCAATTCATTGAGCGTCTGCACAATTAAACGGGTGCCGGTGGCAGCAAACGGATGGCCATAAGCCAGTGAACCGCCGTTGACATTGAACTTATCCATATCAATTTCGCCAATCGCGGAACTGCGACCCAGTTTTTCTTCAGCAAATTTCTTACTGCCAAACATTTTTACGTTAGCCAATGCCTGGGCAGCAAAGGCCTCGTGCATTTCAATCAGGGTAAGATCGCTTAACTTCATTCCGGCCCTGTCCAGCGCTACCGGCGTGGCATAGGAGGGGCCCATCAACATATCTTCCTGTACGCCAATCGCAGAAAATGCATAACTGCGGATATAACCTAATGGTTTATAGCCCAGCGCTTTTGCCCGGCTTTCTGTCATCATCAGAACCGCCGAGGCGCCATCCGTCAGTGGGGTGCTGGTTGCTGCCGTTACGGTACCGTGAGTGCGGTCAAATACCGGCCGCAATTTGGCATAGGACTCAAGCTTTGAATCCATCCGGATATTGTTATCGATATCCAGAAATTTATTGTAGGGTTCTACGTGGGCTGTCATTACTTCATTAGCCATTAAACCATTTTGCCATGCTTTCGCTGCCAGTGTGTGTGAGCGATGAGCCATTTCATCCTGAGCAGCCCGGCTGATACCATGGGTTTTAGCCATCTGCTCTGCCGTGTCGCCCATTGACAGACCAGTGCTGTATTCCGCGACTGCTGGAGGCACCGGCATCAGATCTTTCAAACCTAACCGTCGTAAAATACTGATTTTCTGGCCAAAGGTTTTTGCTTTATTCATATCAACCAAGGCTCTGGCCAGTTTTTTACTGACCCCGATAGGCAGCACTGAGCTGGAATCCGCTCCACCGGCAATGGCAATTTCAATGGTTCCGGTCAGCATAGACTCAGCGACACTGGCCACTGACTGAAAGCTGGTCGCACAGGCTCGCGTCACACTGTAAGCATCGGTATGGACACTCATACCGGTACCCAGCACAATTTCCCTGGCAATGTTTGGTGCCTCAGGCATCTGCACAACCTGGCCGTACACCACTTGCTGGACAAGGCTGACATCAAGCTCGCTGCGGATCAGCATTTCGTTAACGACCAGCTTAGCGAGGTCGAGCGCCGATACGCCGTGCAACTCAGTAGCTTGTTTTGCAAAAGGTGTACGCAACCCTGAGACAATCGCAATCCGATCACCGCTGTGGGTATGAAGTTTAATGGGCGCTGACATGGCATTCCTCTTTATTTAAATCGAAACAGTCAAAGCAAAACAGGTCTGACCTGTAAAGTTAGTCTGATTGTAACGACTGTTACTGCCAATTAAAACACTTGTTTTAATGCAAAATGAACCTTATTTAGGTTATAACGTCATAGCCTAGCTGTTTTTAGCGCTAACTGTGCAGAAAATAACCAAAATATTAAACTAAAAGACGTATATCACTATGGTAAATGCATTTTCCACCTTAAAAACCTACCTGGACAGTCAGGTGCTGGGCCAACCTGAGCTGACTGAAGGTATTTTGCTGGCCCTGCTGGCTAATGGTCATTTACTGGTGGAGGGGCCACCCGGGCTGGCAAAAACCCGCGCCGTGAATGCTCTGGCCCACGGGGTGGAAGCAGAATTTCACCGGGTGCAGTTTACGCCGGATTTATTACCTGCTGATTTAACCGGAACAGATATCTACCGGCCTGAAACCGGTCAATTTGAATTTCAGTCCGGCCCGCTGTTTCACCATATTATTCTGGCAGACGAAATTAACCGCGCTCCGGCTAAAGTGCAGTCAGCACTACTGGAGGCCATGGCGGAGAAACAAATTACGGTCGGCCGGACAACTTACAAATTACCGGAACTATTCCTGGTCATGGCAACCCAGAACCCGCTGGAGCAGGAAGGAACCTACCCGTTACCAGAAGCACAGCTTGACCGCTTTCTGCTCCATCTGAAAGTGGGTTATCCGAACGCAGAAACTGAACGCCAGATACTGCGCTTAACCCGTGACGAAGCGATGCATAAGGCCGTGGAGCAGCCGGCAGCTATTAGCCAGCAGGATATTTTCAGTGCCCGCCAGGCGACGTTACAGTTGCATCTGGCTGACAGCCTGGAAGACTACATTGTGCAGCTGATAATGGCGACCCGCCACGGTGCCACGTACAGCGCCAAGCTGGCATCCTGGGTCAGTTATGGTGCCAGCCCGCGGGCAACTATTGCACTGGAACGGTGTGCCCGGGCCAAAGCCTGGCTGGCAGATCGTGATTTTGTCACTCCGGACGACATTCAGGCGGTGTTTCATAACGTATTACGGCACCGTCTGATATTAAGCTACAGCGCAGAGGCTGAAGGCGTAACTACCGATGACGTATTAACTGAAATCCTGAATTGTGTGCCGGTACCCTGAGCAATCTTATGAGCAGCGCGTTTTCAGCCAGTCAGTGGCTTAAACAGTTAGATGCTGATGGCAGCTCTGTCAGACTGCCAGAACTGTTATGGTATCAACGTCATACCAGGGTGCTGAATCTTAAACCCACCATGAGTATTCAGAGCAAACTGGCCGGTACCTATCTGGCACGCAGCAAAGGCCGCGGCATGGAGTTTGATGAAGTCAGGCATTATCAGCCTGGCGATGATGTCCGGACAATCGACTGGCGGGTTACGGCACGCAGCGGTAAAGTTCACACCAAATTATTTCGCGAGGAAAAAGAGCGGCCGGTCTTTATCGTTACCGACTTGACTGACAGCATGCGCTTTGGCAGCAATTTATTGTTTAAATCAGTCCAGGCAGCCCATCTTGCGGCGATGATTGCCTGGCATGTCAAAGAGCATGGTGACAAGCTGGGTGGTCTGGTATTCAGTAACCAGCAGCATCGTGAATTAAAACCGCAGGGACGCAGTCATGGTGTACTGCGCTATCTGCAGGCATTGCAGCAATGTCATCAGAGTTCCACAAAAATGAACGGTTTGACCCTGTCTCATGCGCTGGGCCAGCAGCGCCGGCTAAGCCGCCCGGGCAGTCTGGTGTATATTTTGTCTGATTTTGCTACAGTCGATGAACAGGCACTCCGTCACATCAGGGCAATTAGCCAGCACAATGAGGTGACATGCTGTCAGATCAGTGACCCCTTAGAGCGGGGGCTGCCCTCTTCAGCCCGAGGCATTGCAGCTGTTCGCAACCAACAGCAGGTTGTAACAGCTGAGCTGGCCGATGCAGGATTACGCCTGCGCTATCAAAAGCAGCAGCAGCAGCAGCAGGCGAAGCTGATCGAAGCCCTGAAACAGCTCGGCTGTAAGTATTTAGATATCAGTGCCGGGGCCCCTGTAGTAAGTCAGTTGGAGCAAATTCATCATGGCCGCTGAGCAACAATTACTGGAGCAACTGGTAGACATTGCCGAACCCACCTACCAATTGTCCTGGCAAATCCCGCCTGGGGTTTATATTCTGCTTGCTGTAACCGCAGCCGCACTGGTTTACGGTGGCTGGCTATTATATCGGCGCAAACAGTATCTGGCCGCAAAACATCAGGCAATCGCCTTACTCAGGCAAATGCCAGCTGATGCGGCAAACCAGATTAACCAGTTGCTGAAACGGGTTATTAAGCATTATGCACCGGCACATCCGATGTTGACTGCCAGCACCTTACAATGGCAGCAGTTTTTGCAACAACAACTGCCAGACGCACCGCTGCCATCGCTTGAGGCCCTGCTTTATCAGGCGCCATCTGATCCTGAGCAAAACGAGCAGTTTTACCAATTTGCGCAGCGCTGGCTGGCTCAACTCAGACCGGCAATGCTGTCGAGCAGGCAGCAGCAGTTGTTAACCCAGGAGGCAGCGAATGTTTGAATTCAGCTACCCCTGGCTGCTTTTACTGATTGTGGTGCCACTGTTTTTTAAAAAGCGCCAGCAAGACATAGGTAGTGCTCTGACCTTGCCGGCGCTGGCCAGATTAGCCGGTAATCAGCAGCGACCAGCCTGGAAAAGTCGGTTTGCGACGCTGCCTAAAGCCGTCATCTGGCTGATGCTGGTATTGGCAGCGTGTCAGCCGCGCTGGCTGGGTGAGCCCGTGACCTTACCGCAGCAGGGCCGCGATCTGATGCTGGCTATCGATTTATCCGGCTCGATGGACATGAATGACATGGTGCTGGAGGGACAGAGCATGAACCGGTTAGCCGCGGTAAAATGGGTTGTCGGTGATTTTATCCAGCAACGAAAAGGGGATCGTCTTGGTCTGATCCTGTTTGCTGATGCCGCTTATCAGCAAACCCCCCTGACCTATGATCTGGCGACGGTACAATCATTCCTCGACGACAGTCAGTTGAAACTGGTCGGTCAGAGAACCGCAATAGGTGAAGCTATCGGTCTGGCAGTAAAACGCTTAAATCAATATGAAACCAGTAACAAAGTGCTGATTTTGCTCAGTGACGGGGCTAATAATGCCGGTAATATTCAACCACTGGAAGCATTGGAGCTGGCCAAAGCCGCCGGTATAAAAATATACACCGTTGGCGTCGGTGCTGATCAAATGGTTCAGCAAACTATTTTTGGCCAGCGTACAGTTAATCCGTCGCAGGATTTAGATGAGCAGTTATTAAACCATATTGCCAGTGAAACAGGCGGCCGCTATTTCCGGGCCCGTAATCCTGCTGAACTGGCGCAAATATACCGTTTGCTGGATCAGCTCGAACCTATCAGCCGCGATAATCTGACCTACCGTCCGCAATACAGCTTGCTGCACTGGCCACTGGCCATTGCTTTATTGTTGTCTTTCGTACTGGCTATCCGGCAAATTAACTGGCGGAGGCTATATGAACCTGCTGGCTGATTTTCACTTATTACGCCCTGGCTGGCTCCTGGCCTTGCTACCCGCCCTGATGTTGTGGCTGCTCCTTTTCTATTACCGGCAACAAACCAGTGCCTGGCAACGGATTATTGCCCCGCACCTGCAACAGCTGATGCTAAATGGTCGTGTCTTATTAAAGCGCAAACCAATGGCATTGCCGCTATTGTTACTTTGCTGGCTGCTTACCGTACTGGCGCTGGCAGGTCCAAGCTGGCAGAAACAACCACAGCCGGCCTTCACCCTGAACAAAGCCACAGTGCTGATTGTCGATATGTCAATGTCAATGCGGGCCACCGATATGTCACCTGACAGGTTCAGCCAGCAACGCTTTAAAGCACTCGATTTTATCGATGAGCTGGCCGAAGGTGAGCTGGCCCTGATTAGCTTTGCCGGGGATGCATTTGTTATCTCTCCCCTTACCCCGGATTTTAACAATGTCCGGTTATTGCTCAACGAGCTAAAACCTGAACTGATGCCGGTGCAGGGTTCGAATATCGCCGCTGCTCTTCAGCAGGCGGACGATTTACTTCGCCAGGCGGGTCATCAACAGGGCGATGTGGTGTTATTTACTGATGGTTTTGCCGCGGCAGATTACAGTGCCGTTATGCAGCGACTGGATAACTGGCCGCACCGGCTGTCAGTACTGGCCTTTGGCTCAGAGCAAGGCGCGCCGGTGCAACTGGAAAATGGCCAGCTTTTAAAGGATGCCCGCGGTGCAGTGGTCATTCCTAAAGTGCCGTTATCCCAGTTAGCAGCGCTGGCCCGCAAAGGTCGCGGTAGTTTTGCTGTTGCCGGCAGCAGTAGCGGTGATATTGACAATCTGGTCGCCAGAATTAACAGTCAGTTTGAGCATAACGCAGAGCAAACAGAGCAATTTGCCGCTGATTTATGGCAGGATAATGCGGTTTATCTGGTCTGGTTATTATTACCACTGGCGTTATACCTGGCCAAACGTGCGCCGGTACTGGTGTTGTTACCGCTGTGCTACCTGCCAGAGGCGCAGGCGAGTATCTGGCGTGATCTGTGGCAGACGCCGGCCCAGCAGGCCATCACAGACTATCGACAGCACGATTATCAAAAAGCACAGCAAAAATTTGACGACCCTTTATGGCAGGGTAATGCAGCTTACCGGCTTGGCGATTATGCCTTCGCAGCGCAAGCCTTCAGAGAATCAGCAAAACAGCAGCCCACTGCCGATGCCTATGCCAATCTTGGCAATAGTCTGGCGATGCAACAAAAATATGAAGAAGCACTGGCCAGTTACCAGCAAGCATTGGCACTGGATCCTGAACATCATCAGGCAAAACAAAATGCGGAACTGTTAAAGCAGCTGCAAAAACAGCAGCAACAGGAGCAGCAACAACAGCAGGGTGAGCAGCAAAAAAACGGCCAGCAGCAAGATAGCGCTCAGCAAGAGCGTGAACAACAGTCCGCTGACGATAATGCCAACTCAGCCGAATCTGACAACCAAAGCGAAGATCAGGGCCAGGCTGATTCATCCCCTGAAAATGATAAAGCAGACCCCGCAGCGCAAAATACCGAGCAGCAACAGCTGGCTGAACCGGCGCAGGAACAACAGGCCTCGGCAACAGAACAGCAACAACAGGAACAGGATCAAAGCGGCAATGAAATGCAGCAAGCGGTGAGGGAAATGTGGCCCAACGCTAATCAGGAAGAGCAACAGCAACTGGATAATTTATTGCGCAAGGTTCAGGACGACCCCGGATTACTGCTTCGCAACCGGATGAGTCTTGAATATCAGAAACGCCGTCAGTACGCTTTACCCAAAGGAGCAGAACAAGAATGGTAGTAAGGGGCCTGTTATTATTACTAATGCTGCTAAGTACAACAGTATTTGCTGTCAGCCAACTCGAGGCACGCCTGGACAAAAACCCGGTTATGCTCGGTGAGAGTGTACTACTTGAGGTTACCGCAGATAGCAGACTGCCTGCAAACAGTATTAATTTCAGGGTGCTGGATAATAACTTTACGGTAATGGTGCCTTCGGTAAACCAAAGCACCAGAGTCATTAATGGCGACGTCAGCCACACTACGACCTGGTCGGTCACGTTACTGCCTAAAGCCAGCGGTAACTTTACCATACCTGCTTTTAGTATAGATAATGTCGCCAGCGAACCTATCCTTATTGAGGTGCTCCCGGTGCAACAAAGCTCGGGCACGCTGCGGGATGTTTTTCTGCAAAGTAAACTCAGCAGTAACCAGCTGATGGTTCAGCAAATGGTTTACTACGATGTCACTATCTATTTCAGTGGTGATATTCAACGTGGCAGTCTGACAGAGCCTCAACTTGAAGATGCACTTATTCAGCAGGTTGGGCAGGATCAGGAAGGCACAGAGCTGATTGATGGTGAACGTTACCGTTCTATTACCCGCCGTTATGCCATTACCCCCCAACGCAGCGGCGACTTTTTGATAACGCCGCCTACCTTTACCGGTGATGTTATTGACAGGGACAGTGCCCGTCAGAGCTATTTTGCCCGCAGCAGAACCATTGTCCGGCAGGCCGAAGAACTGCCGGTAACCGTACAACCGCAACCTGCAGGCTATACAGGTGACTGGCTGGTAGCGGCGCTGGTGACCCTGAATGAGGAATGGCAGCCAGAGCAGGCCCAACTGGTGCAGGGCGAGCCCGTTACCAGGATTATTACCTTATCCGCAGTAGATGTTGCAGCTAATCAGTTGCCGGAACTTACCGTATCGCTGCCAGATGGCTTCAAGGTCTATCAGGAACAACCCCAGGTTAACGGTGCAGAGCGCGCAGGACGCCTGGTTGCACAAAAAGTGATCACCAGTGCCATTATTGCCAATGACGTAGGGGAATTTGAGTTACCCGAGATAAAAATTTCCTGGTGGAACAGCCAGACAAACCAGCTGGATCAGACCATCTTACCCGGCCGTAAAGTTAAGGTGCTGCCCAATCCCAAGCAGAATAACACGCCGGCAGTAGTCAGTGAGCCGGTAACGCCAGCGACAGCAAGCTCTCCGCTGCCGCGGCCTGTGTCAAACTGGGGCTGGAACCACACCAGTTCAGTCCTGTTAATTTGTTGGTTACTGAGTGCTGGGTTGCTGCTCTGGCGCAATCATCAGTTCAAACAGCGCCCATCAGCAACGTCTGTGACTGAACGGCCTGCATTTAACAGTAAAGCGTTGCAGGCAGCCTGTCGAAGCAATAACAAAATTGCCGCCCGCGAGCAGCTTTTACTGTGGGCAAAGCATCATAACATTCTGAGCCATGGCTCGTTAACCGCTCTTAGCAGACAGATTGACTCCGTCGAGTTAACAGAACAGCTGGCCAGGCTAAATACCGCCCTTTACAGTGATACCGGCACTGACTGGCAAGGAGAGGCATTATGGCAGGCATGGTCAAGCTATCATCACGACAAACATAAGCCGGAAAGCCGCCAGACGCTGGCACCGCTTTATCCACGGCAGCCATAGTGAACGGCTGTCAGTGCGCAGGTATCACTTCCCTCGCCTGCTGCTGCCAGAATGAAGCAGATTTTAGCGCCGGCATTTGCCGGCGTTTTCTAATCAGGCATAAAGCGCTGGTAAGCCAGAGTTCATCTTGTTAGCATAAAAACAAATAATAAGGAGTCTATGTTTTGGAAACTGCAACTATTTTTGCTTTGGGTATCTATTTTGTTGCCATGATAGCTATCGGTTTATATGCATACAGTAATACTGACGAGAGTGTCTCAGGCTACATGTTAGGTGGTCGCAAATTAGGTCCGGGTGTAACTGCGCTGTCTGCAGGCGCCTCAGATATGAGTGGCTGGATGCTGATGGGCTTGCCTGGTGCCATGTACCTGACCGGTCTGAGCAGTGCCTGGATAGCAGTGGGCTTGCTGATTGGCGCTTATATTAACTATATTATCGTCGCGCCAAGATTACGGGTTTATACTGAAGTAGCTCACGATGCGATTACGATCCCTGATTACTTTGAAAAGCGCTTCGAAGATAAAACCCGGTTATTACGGGTAGTCTCTTCGCTGGTTATCGTGGTGTTCTTTACTTTGTATACCTCTTCAGGGGTTGTTGGCGGCGGTAAGCTGTTTGAGAGCTCGTTTAACCTAAGTTATGAACTGGGTCTGTATGTTACCGCGGGGGTCGTGGTAATTTATACGCTGATTGGTGGCTTTATGGCGGTTAGTATGACTGACTTTGTCCAGGGCTGTATTATGTTTATATCACTGGTGTTAGTACCCGTGGTGGCACTTGATCATCTTGGTGGTTTTGGTGAGGTGAAACAAGTGGTGGCAACGATTGATCCACAGCTGATAAACTGGGTTGGTGCCTCTTCGCTGATAGCAATTGTGTCGGCGCTGTCATGGGGGCTCGGCTACTTTGGTCAGCCGCATATCATCGTGCGCTTTATGGCGATTCGCTCAGTGAAAGATATTAAAACAGCGCGCCGTATTGGCATGAGCTGGATGCTGGTCACCATCGTTGGAGCGCTGATGACCGGGTTTGTCGGTATTGCCTATGTTGCACAAACCAAGATGACACTGACTGATCCTGAAACCATTTTTATTGTATTTTCCCAATTTCTGTTCCATCCCTTTATTGCCGGTTTTCTGCTGGCAGCAATTTTAGCGGCCATTATGAGTACGATTTCTTCTCAGCTTCTGGTCACTTCCAGCTCATTAACCGAAGATTTTTATAAGGCATTTATTAAACGTAACGCTACTCAACGTGAGTTAGTGCTGGTTGGCCGGTTATCTGTACTGGCTGTTGCGCTGGTTGCTATTGCTCTTGCTTATGACCGTGACAGCTCAGTGCTGCAACTGGTCAGTAATGCCTGGGCCGGTTTCGGCGCTGCCTTTGGTCCGCTGATTGTTCTTAGCCTGTACTGGAAAAGAATGACCTTTGCCGGTGCGTTAAGTGGCATTATCGTCGGCGCAGTTACCGTGTTAATCTGGATTTATGCCCCGATTACTATCAACGGCGCCAGCTTAAGCAGTGTGCTTTACGAAATCGTGCCGGGCTTTATTCTCAGCACAGTGGCAATCGTGGTCGTCAGTAAGTTTAGTCGGGAGCCCGCCCCCAGCGTGCTTGCCATGTTTGCTAAGATGCAGCAGCAACTCACTGATCAGAGATAACCGACCAGTTCCCTGCAACGCAATAAAATGCTATCGCGTTGTGGGGAAAATTTGCTAGATTAGCGTTAATAATTTACCTGAGATACCTGTAATATGTATTTTTATGCTGCCCGCCAACCTATTCTTGATCGGAATAAAGTCCTGTACGCTTATGAATTATTATTTCGGGACGGCCTGAGTAATGTGTTCCCCGGAATTGATGGCGATGAAGCCACTTCCAGAATGATTGAAGGCAGTCAGTTCAGTTTCGGTTTAGAGGATTTTCTGGGTGATAAACCCGGTTTTATCAATTTCACGCTGGACACCCTGCTGAAGAAATATCCAAGCATGTTACCTAAAGAGCAGGTAGTGGTCGAAATTCTGGAAACGGTACAACCCGGCAAGCGGCTATTAGCAGAATGCCAGCATTTAAAAGAATCGGGATACACTTTAGCACTGGATGATTATATTCATCAGCCGGTCTGGCGGCATTTTTATCCGTTTATCGATATTATTAAAATTGATTTTCGCAGTACTGATATCGATACCATTAAACTGATCCAGCAGGCAATAGCGGATTTTCCTCATATTAAGCTGCTGGCAGAGAAAGTTGAAACTAATGAAGAGTTTCAGCAGGCAATGGATATGGGCTTCAGTTACTTTCAGGGTTTCTTTTTCTCCCAGCCAGAAATGATGCAAACCAAAGCCTTATCACCCGCTCAGATGACCCTTGCTGAATTGCTGTACGAAACATCAAAATCAGAAATGGATCTGGTAAAGATAACAAATATATTTCAGCGCGATGTTAACTTGTCATATAAGTTATTGCGCTACAGTAACTCTTCTATTTTTAAACGCAGGGCTGAGATTGAAACCATTAAACAAGCTCTGGTAGTGTTGGGCCAGCTTGAACTTAAAAAATTCCTGTCGTTGCTGTTTACCGCACAAATTAGCAGCGATAAGCCGGCTGAACTGATGCGCATGTCGATGACCCGCGCCCGGTTCGCTGAAGCATTAGCGACGATTGACGGTAAGGTCGATACCGGTAAAGCCTTTTTAACCGGATTAATGTCATTGATGGATGCCATTTTAGATGAACCTATTGCCAGCGTAATGGAAAAGCTGCCATTGGCAAAAGAAATTAAAGATGCTCTGGTTGAAAACAACGGTATACTCGCAGAATACCTGACGCTGATAAAATATTATGAAGCAGCCCAGTGGCAACAGGCTAATCAGGCAATTAATCAGCTTGGTATTGCACCCAATAAAATACCCGATGCATACCATACTGCAGTTCAATGGGCCAATGAGCAGATGAAAGCCTTAAGCGATTAAGCTTAAGGCTGAGTTGTCAAAGGTCAGCACACTGTTAGTCAAAACTGACATATTGCGCAATTTTTGCCGCCAATTTATCACCAATACCTTTAACTTCGGTTAACTGTTGCTGATTTGCAATAGGCCCGTTTTGCTGGATGTAAGCCATAATGGCTTGTGCTTTTGACTTACCTATACCGGGAATAGCCTCCAGTTGTTCAGCACTGGCCTTATTCAGGTTTAATTTCTGTTGCTGCTGTGCCGTTGCTGTTTGTTTATCAACAGTCACCCCGGGTTTAGCAGCCAGAGTTTGATTAGCCGCTAAAGTCAGACCTGTTAATAACAACGCTATCGCTACATTTTTCATAGTTTTTCCTTTGAATGTTAAGGTCGCATCCCTGCAAAATAATCAGTCATAACTCAAATCACTACATCCTGTTCAGATTGGCCCGATAAACAGTGACTTCGTATCAACCCAGAGAGGCAACTTTTAATGCCAACCACCTATAAATTAGACCAATAATTCACATTTGCAATACTTTATTAACTATAATTACCTTTATGTAAATTGTCTTATTCAGCGACAATTAATGCTGTATGACATAGTCTGGATGCTAATTGCATTACCAGATTGATTGTTGCCATCTATATAGTTAGGTAACATACCACTTACCCCTAATGTGGAGAGTCACATGCTTCGTTCGCTGCTGTTGTTTATTATGTTGTCTGTATCAAGCCTGACATCAGAGGCTATGGCACTTGGTAATAAACAACCAGACATCAGCAAAGAGCAGGCGGCTACCCTTGCTCAGCAACGGTATCCGGGGAAAATTTTAAAAGTTCAGACAGAGAGCCGGCATTACCGGATACGTTTAATGCAGGCTGATGGCAGAGTTATTACGGTACGGGTCGATAATCGCACCGGCCGGGTTGAAAGGGATGATAAATAATGCGGGTACTCGTCGTTGAAGATGAATCATTATTAGCCGAAAAAATTAAACAACAGCTCACCCAGCAACAATTCAGTGTCGATATCGCTCAGGATGGCGATGATGGTTGGTTTAAACTGGCTGAATATCCTTATGATCTGGCCATCATTGACCTGGGGCTGCCCAAAATGGACGGTTTAACCCTCATCCGTAAAGCCAGACAGAAAGAAATTAAAACGCCGGTTATTATTTTAACGGCCCGTGGCAGCTGGCAGGAAAAAGTAGAGGGACTTGATGCCGGGGCAGACGACTATTTAACCAAGCCATTTCATGGTGAAGAGTTGTTGGCACGTTGCAATGCATTAATTCGCCGTGCTGCCGGCCAACCTGATCCGACCCTCAGCGCAGGTCCGGTGTCTTTGAACAGCAGGACCCAGCAAGTCTGGGTTAATGATGCTGAAATTAGCCTGACGGCATACGAATATAAAGTGCTTGAGTACTTTATGTTAAATCCCAGCAAAGTTATCTCTAAAACAGAATTAACTGAGCATATCTACGATCAGGATTTTGATCTGGACAGTAATGTCATTGAAGTGTTTGTGCTGAGACTGCGCAAAAAGCTTGACCCAGAAGGCGACTTAAAACCAATAGAGACATTGCGGGGCCGCGGTTATCGCTTTAATCTGACAATAAGCTAACTATGACATTATCGCTCAAGCTGCGCCAGGGGCTGGTCAGCATCGTTTTATTGCTGCTTCTGTTACCCAGCTCTTTTATTGCAATTGATCAGGCGTTTTTTACTCAGCTTCTGACCAATGCCGAACAAAAACTTGAAGTGCATATGTATGCCATTTTATCAGACCTGAAAATTCAGGACGGTAAAGTTGAGCTAAGCAATACAACACTGTCACCGGATTTTTTCCGGCCTGATTCCGGGTTGAGCGCTTACATCACCAGCAATGACATCAGCCCGGCTGCTCCACAAAACCGCAGCAGATCAGGTCAGAATAGTTCAGGTAATGACAATATTGTCTGGCAATCAGACTCGTCATTAAGTCAGCCATTCAGCCCGCCCGATACGACGCTCGTGCCAGGAGAGGACAGGTTTTATCCCTATGTCAGTAGCAATCAGCAATACTGGTTATTGAGCATAGCGCTGCTGTTCGATTCAGGCGAGCAAACCCATCCTCTGACAATTCACATTGTTCAAACCGATGAAATG
>NZ_JAWVZF010000021.1:0-28648 GCF_033722355.1 Arsukibacterium sp.
CCTGCTGCAGATTGAGCAGCAGCTGGCCGCACATCCCCTGTTCAGTAGCGGGTTAATCCACGGTTTGCGGATCCCGGGGCTTTGGAATAGCTGGGAGGCGGGGGTCAGAGCTATTCTTGGTCAGCAGGTAAGCGTAGCCGGAGCCCGCACTCAGCTTAACCGGCTGGTACAGGCATTGGGCACTGAATTTGCTGAAGGTAAAACATTGTTTCCAAGCCCTGAGACAGTCCTTGGCAGTGAGTTACAGATGATTAAAGTGCCGGCGTTACGCCGGCAAACCCTGCGTGATTTGGCGGCCTTTGTGCTAGCTGAGCCTGACGCCAGTCCGCAGCGCTGGCTCAGTATTAAAGGCATTGGTCCCTGGACAGTAAACTATGCCAGAATGCGCGGCCTTGGCGAAAGTGATATCTGGCTGGCGGGTGACTTAGGTATTCAAAAAGCACTGGTCCGAAATCAGCAAACTGCCGCTGACAATGCCGGGCTGGCACCATGGCGCAGCTATGCTACTTTTCAGCTCTGGTGTCAGACAGGAGGGTGAACATATGTATCAGCAAACCATTAGTTGTCCGTTAGGTCAGGTGCAGATTTACGCCACTGACAACGGGATTTGCGAGATTTATCTTGGATTTAAAACAGCAACAGCTGACAGGCCATCAGTGTTGACTAAAGAGGCTGCCCGGCAGTTAGCACACTACTTTGCCGGTAGTCTTACTCAATTTAATCTGCCACTGACCGCTAGCGGGACAGCGTTTCAGCAGCAAGTCTGGCGGGCACTTTCAGCACTGCCCTTCGGCCAGACCTGCAGTTATGCCGATATTGCCCGGGAAATCGCCAATCCTAAGGCGGTAAGGGCTGTCGGCGCTGCTAATGGTAAAAACCCAATCGCTATCGTGGTGCCCTGCCACCGGGTGATTGGCAGCAATGGCAGTCTTACCGGCTATGCCGGTGGCCTAACGAACAAAGCCTGGCTGTTAGAGCACGAATATCAGATAACTAAAAACGCGCAGGATCACTAACGACGCCCACATTCGTGCAGGTATAAAAAAGCCGGGCAATGCCCGGCGACACTAAAGCGCCGCTGCCTAATAGCGACGCCCGGGCAGCGCCCTATCAGAACTGATAAGAAACCCCAAACCGGAATTCATTTTTAATATCACCACTGTTAAGCGCCAGGTTGCCGCGCACGGCCCAGGCAGGGCTCAGGAAATAAGCAATGCCGGCAGCCAGACTGCCATGATCATCATACACGCTGTGGTATGTGGCTTCGCTGTACAGTTCTACTTGCGGCGTCAGCGGATGACGCAACCCCACACCGGCATAAGCCCCGGTTTCATCCGCATCGCCAGACCAGTTTTCAACACCCGCTAACAGATAGGTCTGGGTATCAGGTGAAAAGTCCAGCTTGCCACTCATCAGGTAATTTAAGCCAGCCTTCAGCTGATTGGCATCGAACGGGCCTTCGGAAAGACTGGCATAGCTGGCATCAGCTACCCAGTTACGGTTCAACCGGAACGACCCTTCAATATAAGGACCATCGCCAGCAGCATCGGTGTATCCTGCGCCTACGTAATCCCAAACCGGGTTTGCCATGCTCGTTGCGCTTACTGTCATTGCCACCAGGGCGGATGCTACTAATAATTTTTTCATTGTGTTACTCCATTACTTAATTTAACTGAAACAGTCAGTGTCGCAATTCGGTGTAGCTTAGCCCTTCAGACTTAACAGCTGCTGAACTCAGTGGCGCTGGCGGTAATCTTTCAGTTTTTTCGAACGGATAATCGGCAAAAATGGCATTTTATATTCTGATTAGTTGAGCTTTAATACACCAACACCTTATTGAGGCTGGAGCAGCTGATGCGTAACCGCAGTTTACAACACATTATTCCCGCTATGTCGGTATCAGATGGTGCCGGCGTGAAAATCAAACGCAGTCTAGGCCTGAATCCTCAGTTGCGCTTTGACCCATTTTTAATGCTCGATTGCTTTGGCTCTGAGCAGGCAGATGACTATATTAAAGGCTTTCCTGCTCATCCGCATCGTGGCTTTGAAACCGTTACCTATATGCTGGACGGTCATATGTTGCATGAAGATCATCTGGGTAATAAGGGCCATTTAAAAAGTGGTGGCGTACAATGGATGACCGCCGGTCGCGGCATTATTCACTCTGAAATGCCCCAGCAGGAACAGGGGCTGATGCGCGGATTTCAGCTCTGGTTAAATCTGCCGGCGGCCGAGAAAATGAAACCTGCTGCCTATGTTGATATCAGTCCGCAGCAAATACCGCAGGTCGAGGTCGCGACCGGCGTCAGGGTCAAAGTCATCGCCGGCTCCTTTACCTCTGACACCTCGACCGTTACCGGCCCGATCACTGGTTTAAGCACTGAACCGATATTTTATGATATCCGGATGACGGCAGGAACCGAGCTGAAAGTGTTGTTACCGGCTGAACATCATGCCGTGCTTTATCCTTTTGCAGGCAGCGTCGCGGTGAAAAAGGCTGATAACCTTGAGCAGTTAAAGGAGCATCATGCCGGTTTATTAAACCAGGGCGAACATTTAACTCTGGTCGCCAATAGTGAAGTCAGCTTAATCTTACTGGCCGGTAAACCTATTGCAGAGCCAGTGGTGCAATATGGTCCTTTTGTTATGAACAGCAACGCTGAAATTGAACAAGCGATTCGTGACTACCAGCGAGGTGAACTGACCGCGGGCGGTCCGGCCACGCAAATTAAGCTCAATAACCCTGCCTGAGCCTGATTAACAGAGGATTTTCCGGCGCCGGGCCATTATACTAGCGTTTTTAGTACAGAGGCCCAGTTATGAAATTGTTTGGTATTATCGGTGCAATGGAACCTGAAGTCGCGCTGCTCAAGCAACAGCTTAGCGCAGCTGTCACCGAGCAGGTAGGTCATTGTCAGTTTGTGCGTGGTCAGCTGGCAGGTAACGAGGTTGTCATTGTCCAGTCCGGTATAGGTAAAGTGGCTGCAGCCGTTGCCACCACATTACTAATTGATCACTTTAAACCCGATTGTATTATCAACACCGGTTCGGCCGGCGGCTTTGACCCACAACTGAGTGTTGGTGATATCGCCATTGGTACGGAAGTTCGTCATCATGATGTTGATGTCACTGCCTTTGGTTATGAATACGGTCAGGTACCGCAAATGCCCGCAGCCTATATTGCTCATCCGGCACTGGTCAGTGCCGCTGAAAAAACCATTACCAGCCTGGGTTTTTGTAAAACCAAATCTGGCCTGATCACGACCGGCGACAGTTTTATGTGTGATCCAACGCGGATAGCCCAGACCCGGGCCCGTTTTCCGGCAATGCTGGCAGTGGAAATGGAAGGTGCCGCTATCGCTCAGGTCTGCCATATGCTGAACACGCCTTTTGTGGTGATCCGAAGCTTAAGTGACATAGCCGGTAAAGAATCGCCGGTGTCTTTCGAGGCCTACCTTGAAGTTGCCTCCAAAAACAGTTCAGCCATGGTAGTGGCGTTGCTCAGTCAGTTAAGTGCGGTTGAGTTATAATGCACTTTTTTGCTGCCAGATGAGTTTCGCATAATGCAATGGCTTAGCACGCTGCCTCCCTGGCCTATGCTGGCACTACTGGCTTTGCTGGCAAGCCGTTGGTTAACGCTGCCGGGCGCCCGCGCACCTTTTGCCGGCCTGGCAGTGTTAATGCAGCAACTGGCGAAAAAGGTGCACCCGGATATCAACCGAAGTCAGTTTCAGCAGCAACTGTCAGGCACCCTGGCATTGTTGCTGGTCATCGGCCTGGGGTTAGCTATCATGTTTGGTTTTTATCTGGTATCAGAACTCCCGCTGGTACTGGATGCGATTATTCTATATTTCTGCCTTGGCAGCAGGTTTACCCTGCAACAGGCTGCTGCGGTTGCTGACAGTCTTAACCGACAGCAACTGACGCTGGCCCGGGAACGGGCGAAGCCGCTTTTGCTGCGCGACCGGCATAATTTATCCGCGATGGGACTGAGTAAAGCCTGTATAGAAAGTGTACTGCATTTTAATGCAGCCCAGCTGATAGCAGTGTTGTTCTGGTTTTTAATCGGTGGTGGTTTAATGGCGCTGGGCTACACCCTGCTGCAGGTAGCAGCCCGCCAGTGGAACAGTAAGCTAGCTTATTATCGCTATTTTGGTCGTATGGCAGCACTTGGCTATCAGCTGGCGGTGGCGCCGGGCCTGATTATTTCAACGTTATTGCTGGCCATCCAAACCGGTATAGCGGCAGCCTGGCGCAACTATCGCCAGGCTGGCACCCTTTATCTGAATATGCCAAGCCGCCTGCTGCTGGCCGCTGGCGCCAGCGCACTGAACTGCAAATTGGGTGGCCCGGCCTTTTACGCCGGCAGTAAAATATCCCGCCAGCGCCTGGGTAATGGCAGAGAACCCACTGCCAACGATATCTTACGGGCGATACGACTGGTAAACGCTCAGCAGACTGCCCTGATTATCTTATTCTGCAGTGCCTTAGCCCTTTATATTGCCAGCATTTTATTAGCGGCCTGAGTGGTTTAAATTATATGCTGTTAGCGGCGCACTCTGCACTGGACAAGGCTGGTATAGTCGGTATAAGGTCTGTCGCAGCAAAATAGCTGTAGAACTAAAAAATGATATAAAGCTGCCGGAGTAAAAAATTACGTGATATTCAGAGTTGAGCTGTTGCCTGAACAAAGCAGGGGCTTTATCAGAGCCCTGTTGTCTGGCTTGTTGTTGATCTTTTCCGGCTTGGCTTTCGCCCAGAAACCGCTGTTACAACCACTGACCCCGGATCAGGGCTTGTCGCAAGGCACTGTGCATCATTTGATGATCGACAACAATGGCTTTTTATGGGTGGCAACCGAAGGCGGTCTTAACCGCTTCGATGCCAATAAAGTCACCCATATGCAGGCAAATGATCATCAGTTAAACGATATTATGTTTAGCAAGGTAATTGAAGATCAGCAAGGCCGGATCTGGGCGCTTGCCGATTATATGGGCTTATATCTGTATGATGAACAGAGCAGTGTGTTTAATCTGTTCTGGGCAATCCCGGTTGGCTATGAAACCACAGATTATCGGCAGCTTGTCGATGTCATTGATGAAAATTCGGAGCATTTATTATTTATACTGGATGATGAAGTGCACCGGCTACATAAAAGCAGCGGCCACAGCACCCGGCTATTTTCTCTGAAAGAATTTAACATTGATGATAGCTGGCTCAGAACGCTGTTTTTACACGATGATTTTCTTTATATCGGCTTTCGCGGTGGCTTAATTCAATATCATCTGCCAACGGCCAGGTCACACTTTCTGCCATACCTTGATGAGCAAAATGCTACGGCTGACCAGCGCCATGTGAAGCACCTAAGCGTGGCAGCCGGCCGCTTATATATCGGCACAGTAGAAGGGTTATACAGCCTGGATTTGGCTGATATCACAGCGCTGAATGACGAGCAGCACGTTAATGCTGTACCGTTCCAAAGCCAGCTGCATATTGCCAATTACAATATCTGGCAGGTATTGTGGCAGGACAATGAAGCGCTGATTGCCACCGAGCAGGGGCTGTTTAATTTCAGCAGCGACGATAATACCATCCAGCTGGTACTTCGTTTCAGTGACAGCGACCTTGATCTTTATGACAATAATGTCATTGACATTGTTGCTGATGATTTCGGGGGTTACTGGCTGGCCTCCCGGGACGATGGTGCATTTTACTGGCACCCCCGGACGCTGGCTTTTACTCATATCAGCCGGCAAAGCACGCTTGGCAAACAGCTTAGTAATGACAAAGTTTATCAAGTTGCCGCGGATAACCAGAATAATTTATGGATAGGCACTGCCAATGGTCTGAATAAACTGAACCTAGCTACCGGCGTTACCGAACGTTTTTTTGTCTCTGATGACCCTAAAGCAATCTGGCATGCCGGCACTATTACACAGGTTTTTTTCGACCCGAATAATCCTGTGTGGTTATGGTTGGTAACAGCAGAAGGTTTACAACTATTCGATACCGTCAGCAACACATTACTACCCTTGCCTCTGGCCAATGAAGAAGCGCGCAAGTTATTAGGTTACAGTTATTATTATCTGCAT
This sequence comes from Arsukibacterium sp., assembly GCF_033722355.1. Classification (GTDB taxonomy): domain Bacteria; phylum Pseudomonadota; class Gammaproteobacteria; order Enterobacterales; family Alteromonadaceae; genus Alishewanella. Next base: position 6,093 of record NZ_JAWVZF010000021.1, read on the forward strand.
AATGAACAGAGCCAGAGTCAGCTTTATTTCCATCAGGACGCTAAGGTTTACCGCTACCTACCGGCAAAAGGCACGTTAACCGAACTGGAGCTTTTTCAGCAGCTACCGATGCGCTATTACTATGGTATTGTCGGCGCGTTACCGGGTAAAACCGGCGAACTGCTGGTCACCGTGTCAGGTCAATTATGGGTTTATAATAGCCAGCTTAATCAAATCCGTTTGCTGTATCAGGCCAGCCCTTACCAACCTGAACTGCCGCATTCCGCCGACCAGATGGTGCTCGATGATTATGGCACTCTGTGGCTTGGTATCAATGGCATTGGTTTACTGGGCTTTGACAGTGAATCACTGCAATTAAAGCACCATTTCAGCACAGACAATAAATTAATTGCGCAGCAGGTATATGCTCTGCAAAAAGACAGTGCCGGCGATATCTGGTTCTCATCCCATAGTGGCCTGAGTAAATTACAACCCGATACCCTGCAGTTAGAACATTTCAGTAAATCAGATGGCTTAAGAGTTCACGAGTTTAATGGTTCAGCATCGGCCAAATTACCCGACGGCCGGCTGGCTTTTGGCAGTATGCGCGGTGTCACGCTGCTGAACCCGGCCAAACTGGCCAGCCCGGAACCGCGGCCGAATGTTAATATTACTGATATCAGTGTACTCAGCGGTAACTTTGAAAATCGCAGTGGGCTATTGAATAATAAGGAATTTAAGCTGGACCACGAAAATGTCGGTATCCAGCTGCAGTTCAGTGCGATGCATTTTCGGGATAACCATAAAATGCGATACCGCTTCTGGCTGGAAGGCCCCAGTACCTTGTACTACCCGGAACAAAAAGCCAATTATGTGGTATTTCCAACACTGCGTCCCGGTAATTATCAGTTTAATGTGGTGGCAATTGCACCTCACACCGGCCTTGAAAGCGAAGTTAGTGCCGTAACGCTGCGTATTGCCCCGGCGCCCTGGCGCTCGGCCTGGGCGCTGACTCTTTATGCTGTTATTGGCTTGAGTCTGCTGTACCACGTTTACCGGCTGCGCCGCAAGCAACAGCGCCTGATCAGTGAAGCGCATCAGGAAGTCGCAACCAGTGAGCAGCGATTAAAGCAGGCGCTGGCATCAGTTGACAGCGGCGCTTTTGAATGGCGGGCCGGTAAAGACAGTTTATACGGCTCCAGAATGCAGTTAATGCTGGGCTATGGCGATCTGATGAATACCATTACGCTGCAACAGCACCTTTCGCTTATCCATCCGGAAGATCGGGCAAATTACCAGCAGCAATGGCAACGCTTTTTACATCAGCCCGAAAGTAACTTTGATATCACCTACCGCTTGAAACATAAAGACGGCCACTGGCTATGGTTCCGGGATCAGGGCCGGGCTACCGAGCTCGATAATAATCAGCAAGTTTCCACTGTTACCGGCACGTACAGTAATATTACCGAAACCCGCGCCAATATGGAGAAAGCCAAGCTGTTTGGCGAAGCTTTTCAGCAAACCCGGGACTGGGTGGTAATACTTGATAACAAACAGCGGGTCATTGCAGCTAATCAGTCGTTTTCTACTGCCTTTGGCAGTGTTGAGCAATATCTGGATAACCCCCGGACTCATCATCTTGGAATTAGCCTGGTCCGGCGGCGGTTTTACACCAAACTATTGCAGGAACTGACAGCCGGTGCTCACTGGCAGGGGGAAGAGCAGGTTATTACACCGGATGGGCGCGAGCGCCCCACCCTGATCAATATCAGCGCTATTGGTGAGCAGACTGTAGCCTTTTACGTACTGGTATTTACCGATATTACCGCCCAGAAAATGGCGGAAGAAGAGTTACGCTACCTGGCTAACTACGATGCCTTAACCGGTTTACCCAACCGCGCCTTGCTGATGGACCGCATTCTGCATGCGATGGAACAGTCCAGGCGCGAGAAAAAGTCACTGGCACTGTGTTTTATCGATTTGGATAAGTTTAAACAGGTTAACGATTCGCTGGGGCACGATATTGGCGATTTGCTGTTAAAAGAAGTGGCCCGTCGGCTTCAGCTGTCCTTACGTGAGCGTGATACGGTCGCCCGGCTGGGGGGCGATGAGTTTGTGGTCTTACTTGAAGGATACCGCCGTGGTGAAAATGTCAGCATGGTGGCCCGTAAAATGTTGTCGGTAGTCAGTGAACCCATGCAGTTAGGGCCTCATACCGTAGGTGTGTCCCCCAGTATTGGTATTGCCTTGTATCCGGATGATGCACTGACCGCCCAGGAACTGCTGAAACATGCGGATGTGGCAATGTACCACGCCAAAGAAGCAGGCCGTAATAACTTCCAGTTCTTTACCAATGAAATGAATGAAAAAGCGCATATGCAGCTGGCAAGAGAAACCCGGCTGCGTAAGGCACATCAGCACAATGAATTTTTTAATGTTTATCAGCCGATTGTCGATAGCAGCCAACAGAAAATGGTGGGGGCAGAAGTACTGATGCGCTGGCAAAGTGCTGACGGTATCATCTCGCCGGTTGAGTTTATTCCATTGGCAGAAGAATTACGGCTTATCGTCAGTATGACCCAGCAATTGCTGGAGCGGGCGTTGGCTGATTTAAGCCAGTGGCGGCAACACGGCATTGATATTTACCTGTCAGTCAATTTAGCCACCCAGCATCTGGAACAGACTAACCTGGCAAGCCACACTGCTTCGTTATTAAATAAATATCAGCTGCCTGCCAGTTGCCTGCGGTTTGAAGTCACCGAAAGTGCGTTGATGAACGACCAGCACAGCGCAATTGAAACCATGCTGGCACTAAGTGCACTTGGCGTTCAGCTGGCGCTTGATGACTTTGGCACCGGTTACTCATCACTGAAATACTTAAAACAACTGCCAATAGATGCCATTAAAATTGACCGTAGTTTTGTCAGTGATATCGGTATTGATAAAAGTGATGAGACGATTATTGATGCCATGCTCAGCATGGCCAGCAGTCTGGGGATGTATTGCATTGCCGAAGGTGTGGAAACCACCGAGCAACTGGCTTTTTTTACTGAGCGTCACTGCACATTAATTCAGGGTTATTTATATTCAAAACCGCTGACAGCAGAGCAAATACCCCAGTTCTGGCAGTACGGTGTCGCCGACCAGAGCTGCAGCTAAGCGGCAGATCGGGTGCCCACTGCGACTAAATTAATTGAGCTGCTCGTTCTGGGCAGCCACAGCCTGCTATACTGCGCAGCCCGTTATTCTCCGCTGCCAGGAATCTTATGCAACCTCATCTGCTAAAAGGCGCATTGCTGCTACTATTGGCAGAAGCCTGTTTTGCCGGTATTGGTGCAGTTGTAAAATACAGTAGTGGCATGGCGAGCGAGGCACAGATAGTGTTTTTCCGAAATCTGTTCGCCCTGATCCTGATGTTGCCCTTTTTGTACCGGCATGGCTTTGCCATGCTGAAAACCCAACGCTGGCATTTGCATGTAAGCCGGGCGCTGACCGGTCTGGTATCAATGTATTGCTTCTTCTACGTACTCTCGCAATTGCCACTGGCGCAGGCGATGATGGTCATTATGCTGTCTCCTTTTATTGTGCCGATTCTGGCTCGTTTTTGGTTGAACGAGCGCCCAAGCAGGCTAACCCGCTTTGGTATTGCGCTGGGCTTTATCGGCGTTATGCTGGCACTGCCAAGCACTGAGCCGGGTTTAAATCTGGTGTTGCTGCTGGCGCTATTCGCTGCTTTTCTGGTCGCGATTACCAAAACCACGATCAGAGCAATGGCCAGCACGGAGTCAGCGGTACGGATCGTGTTTTATTTTTCGCTGCTGACCGCGCTGTTATCCGCGATACCGGTGCCTTTTTACTGGCAACCGCTTGCCGCTGAAATATGGCTGGCTTTTATTGCAATGGGTATTCTGGCAGCAATTGGTCAGCTGGCCATGACCCGGGCTTTTGCCATTGCCCCTGCCAGTGATATAGGTATGTGGACTTACAGCAGTGTGCTGTTTGCCGGGGCTTTTGGCTATTTATTCTGGCAGGAGCCGGTGACCTTCAGCTGGCTGGCCGGCGTGATCATCATTTTTTATGCCGGTTATGTTACGACCCGGCAACGGCTTTTTTAACGAGCCGGCCAAAGCCGGTAAAAGCTTTTAGCAACGGTGCTGGCACTGCGGCGACGAACAGGCTAAAATACGCTCCCTTTTTCAGACGCGACAACACAGGTAACGACCAACAATGGGCAAAAAGCTGCACATTAAAACCTGGGGCTGCCAGATGAACGAGTATGACTCGTCAAAAATGGCAGACCTGCTGGATGCAACACATGGCTATACGCTGACCGAGGAAGCGGAAGAGGCAGATGTTATTCTGCTTAACACCTGCTCGATCAGGGAAAAGGCTCAGGAAAAAGTGTTTCACCAACTGGGTCGCTGGCGTCCGTTAAAAGAGAAAAATCCAGACTTAATTATCGGCGTTGGTGGCTGCGTGGCTTCTCAGGAAGGCAAAGCAATCCGTGACCGGGCACCTTTTGTCGATATTGTATTCGGCCCGCAAACTTTGCACCGGCTGCCTGAAATGATTAACTCAGTACGCGGTTCACACTCGCCGGTCGTGGATGTGTCGTTTCCGGAAATTGAGAAGTTTGACCGTCTGCCTGAGCCCAAAGCCGAGGGCCCGACTGCTTTCGTATCTATTATGGAAGGCTGCTCTAAGTACTGCACCTTCTGCGTAGTGCCCTACACCCGTGGCGAGGAAGTCAGCCGGCCACTGGACGATGTGCTGTTTGAAGTCGCTCAGCTGGCTGCACAGGGTGTGCGGGAAGTAAACCTGCTTGGTCAGAACGTTAATGGCTACCGCGGTGAAACCCATGATGGCAATATTTGTCACTTTTCTGAGTTATTACGCCTGGTAGCAGCCATTGATGGTATTGACCGGATCCGTTATACCACATCTCACCCGATTGAATTCAGTGACGATATTATTGAAGTTTACCGTGATGTGCCGGAACTGGTTGATCATTTACACCTGCCGGTTCAGTCCGGTTCTGATCGGATTTTGAATCTGATGAAACGTGGTCATACTGCCCTGGAATATAAAGCGCAAATCCGCAAACTGAAAAAAATCCGGCCGAACTTAAGTATGTCGTCCGATTTTATTATAGGCTTTCCCGGCGAAGATGACGCTGATTTCCAGGCAACGATGGATCTTATTCAGGCCATTGATTTTGATATGAGCTTCAGTTTTATTTACAGTGCCCGCCCTGGTACACCGGCTGCAGATTTGCCTGATGATGTCAGTGAGGAAACCAAAAAGCAGCGGCTGTACATACTGCAGGACAGGATCAATCAGCAGGCACTGAAAATTGCCCGGAATATGCTCGGTAGTGAGCAACGTATCCTGGTTGAAGGCCCCTCGAAAAAGAATATTATGGAGCTGACCGGCCGCACCGAAAACAATCGCGTGGTTAACTTTGAAGGCTCACCAGAGATGATTGGTCAGTTTGTCGATGTGAAAATTACCGATGTTTTCAGTAATTCTCTGCGCGGTGAGTTAATCCGCACTGAGGCCGAAATGGGACTGCGCCGCGAAGTGGCCCCGGCCCAGATTTTAGCAAGACAACCCAAAGTCGACGCTTTGGGTGTCACAACCTTTATGCCCTGAGCCGGCGCCAACCGCGAGTAAACTATTGAACACTGATAATCTGAATGTAGCTGAACTGGTACTGGAACCGGCCGATAATAACAGACTGAACCTGCTTTGCGGCCCCTACGACGATAATTTAAAACATATTGAGCGGCGGTTGCTGGTTGATATCAGTTACCGGGATAACCGCTTTAAAATAGCCGGTCCTGATGTCAATGTGGCAGCTGCCACTGATATCCTGCTCCAGTTGTTTCAGCTTACCGCTGGCGGGCGTCAGCAGGCTGCAGCTATCAGTCCGGAGCAGGTACATCTTACCATTAGTGAAAACTTTGATATTCAGTATCAGACCGATAATGGCAGCCGGGGTGACTTCAGCCTGAAAACCAAAAAAGGCTTAATCAAAGCCCGCAATCCGAATCAGGCCAGTTATGTTGCTAATGTGCTCAGCCACGATGTGAGCTTTGGTATTGGCCCGGCTGGTACCGGCAAAACTTACCTGGCGGTGGCCTGTGCTGTCGACGCGCTGGAGAGCGGCCTGGTAAAACGAATAGTGTTAACCCGGCCGGCCGTGGAAGCTGGAGAAAAGCTGGGTTTTTTACCCGGTGATCTGGCTCAGAAGGTTGATCCTTATCTGCGACCGTTGTACGACGCCTTGTTTGAAATGCTCGGTTTTGAAAAAGTAGAAAAGTATCTGGAACGCGGCATTATTGAAATTGCGCCTCTGGCCTATATGCGCGGCCGGACGCTGAATGATGCTTTTATTATTCTTGACGAAAGCCAGAACACCACCACAGAACAGATGAAAATGTTTTTAACCCGGATTGGTTTCAGTGCCAAAGCGGTTATCACCGGTGATATTACTCAGGTTGATTTGCCGCGCGGCCAGTATTCCGGCTTGAAACACGCCATTGACGTGCTGAGTGATGTAACAGAAATCAGCTTTAATTTCTTCAATGCCAAAGATGTGGTCCGCCATCCAATCGTTCAGCGTATTGTGCAGGCTTATGAAGCTCACGAAGCCTCAAAACTGCTGAGTAAAACTGACTAATGAGTATTGTACTTGATTTGCAGTTAGCAACCTCTGCTGCCGCTATTCCTGCTGCAGATGACTTTCAGCGTTGGCTTAATGCAGCAATTGCGCCTTTTCAGGACGACGCAGAAGTCACCGTGCGGATCGTTGATAATGCCGAAAGCCAGCAGCTTAATTTGCAGTACCGCAATAAAGACAAACCCACCAATGTCCTTAGTTTTCCCTTTCAGGCACCACCTGGCCTTACCCTGCCACTGCTGGGCGATTTGGTGATATGTGCTCCGGTGGTCGAGACAGAAGCAGCAGAGCAGCACAAGTTACCAATCGATCACTGGGCCCATATGGTGATACATGGTTGCTTGCATTTATTGGGTTTTGACCATATAAATGACGACGATGCTGCAGAAATGGAAGCCGAGGAAATTCAGATCCTGGCCAGTCTGGGTATCAGCAACCCCTATTTATTGGATGATAATTAGGTTTATTTTCTTTAACGGAGCATAAGTTCACTAATGAGTGACGATAACCCCCACTCTAGCCGCGGTTCTGCCGGCAAAACCTGGTTAGAACGCATAGCCAGTATTTTCAGTGCAGAACCACAGGACATTTCAGACCTGGAAGATATCATAAGCGAAGCGGGTAGCCGCGAACTTATAGATAGTGATACCAAAAGTATGCTACAGGGCGTACTGGATGTATCAAAAATGCGGGCCCGCGATATTATGGTCCCCCGTTCACAAATGGCGACCATCGACATCGAACAGCCTGTCAGTGCCTTTTTACCTATTTTGCTCGAAAATAATCACAGCCGTTATCCGGTCGTCAACGAAGATAAAGATCACGTTGAGGGGATTTTGCTGGTGAAAGACTTGCTGCAGTATGCGCTGGATCCTAATCAGACTGACTGGCATATCCGTGAGTTTCTGCGCCCGGCAGTCATTATTCCGGAAAGTAAGCGGGTAGATGCCCTGTTAAAAGAGTTTCGTCAGAAACGCTATCATATGGCCATTGTCGTAGATGAATATGGTGGTGTGTCGGGGCTGGTGACCATTGAAGATATTCTGGAACAAATCGTCGGTGAAATTGAAGATGAACATGACGATGAAGAAGACAATGATATTAAGAAAATGGCATCCCGGGTTTTTCAGGTTAGCGCGCTAACCCCACTCGATGAGTTTAATGAAAGCTTTAATACCGCCTTTGACGAGGAAGATGCCGATACCATTGGCGGTATTGTGCTGCATGCATTTGGTCATATGCCTGAGCGCGGTGAAAGTATTCAGCTTGGTGATCTGACGTTTAAAGTCAGTAAAGCAAACAGTCGCCGTCTGCTGCAGCTGCAGGTGATAAAAGCCAAGGAAAGTATGACAACTGAGGATGCCGGATCATAGCTACGCTTACTGTTAAAAGTGCTGGCATAGCGCTGATGCTGGCCGCTGCCGGCGCCTTAAACACCCTGGCATTTACGCCGTTCACCCTGTGGTGGCTGCCCTTTTTTACCCTGGCATTGTTAGTTATCGCAATACACCATGCCAGGCATTGGCGTCAGGCATTGCTGGCTGGCTTCTGCTTTGGTCTGGGCTGGTTTGGTGTCGGTATCAGTTGGGTACATGTCAGTATTGATCAGTTTGGCGGTTTACCGCTGATTGCCAGTCTCGGCTTGATGGCGTTACTGGTCGCTTATCTTGCGTTATTCCCGGCTCTGGCGGCAATATTAAGCTACTGGCTCAGCAACACAGCACGTAATACGGGTTATTTCAGTTTGCTGATTTTCGCCGCCAGTTGGACAACAGCCGAATGGTTACGTAGTTTTTTTCTGACCGGTTTTCCATGGTTATCTTTGGGTTACAGTCAGACATCAGCGGGTTTAGCCGCTTATGCACCGCTTATCGGCGAAACCGGTATTACTTTTATGCTGGCAACTGTTGCTGCCGCACTGGCCCGGCTTTATCTGCCTGGTGCGGTCATCAAACGGGTGACACCAGTCGTATTAGCGGCACTGGTAATCGCGACAGCGCCGTTGCTGGACAGTCTCAGAGGCTGGCAATACAGTGACCGTAGTGTCAACGTTGTTATGATACAGGGGAATATTAAACAGGCGTTACGTTGGCAGCCTGAGCAGGAGTGGCCTACGATGCTCAAATACCTGGATTTGACCCGACCTCACTTTAGTACAGCAGACATTATTATCTGGCCCGAAGCAGCCATTCCACAGTTGGAACCACTGGCGGAAGTTTTTCTTGATAACCTGAATAAAGCTGCCTTTTACAACAATACTGCCTTAATTACCGGTATCCTCGATTATCATTCTGCAACAGAACAAGCCTGGAATAATTTAATTGTGCTGGGTAAAGACAGGGCGTCTGCGACAGAAGGGCACTATTTTTATGGGCATGCCAACCGGTTCAGTAAACATCACTTGCTGCCGGTTGGCGAGTTTGTGCCCTTTGAAAATTGGTTACGGGCGCTGGCACCCATTTTCGATTTACCGATGAGCTCATTTAGCCGGGGCAGCTATGTGCAGCCTAATCTGCTGGCCAATGATTACCAGTTACTCAGCGCAATCTGTTTTGAAATTGCTTTCCCACGTCAGATCCGGGCAAATTTGACGAACCAGACTGATTTTATTCTGACAGTCAGTAATGATGCCTGGTTTGGCGATAGTATTGGTCCGCACCAGCACCTGCAAATTGCCAGAATGCGTGCCAGGGAATTTGGTAAACCTGTACTGCGGGCGACGAATAATGGTATTACCGCGACAATTAACCCCGATGGCTCTGTCCGTCAACGCCTGCCGCAATTTCAGGAAGCCGTGTTATCTGATACGGTACCACTCAGTGCTGGCCGCACCGGGTATGCACGCTTTGGCGACTGGCCACTTGCCCTCTGCTGTCTGCTGATATTCGTGCTGGCCGGCCTCAGACGGAGCTACTGAAATCTTTGCTTTACGCCACGCCGACGGATCCACTAAACTGGCGTTTCCAAATATGCTGACAGGCTCAGAAAAACAATGAAAGTGTTTCTCAGAATAGCGATGTGTGCATTGCTCTTTGGTAATACATTGTTTGCCAGTCGTGCTGAGTCTGAATTTACTATTATTTATGCGGCCGAGATGGCCGAAGTGAATCATCCACAAGCCAGTTTTGCTCACCTTGCAACTTTACTGAATCAACATCGCAGTGATGATCAGCCGGTTTTTTTTCTGTTTGGCGGTGGCAGCATTGGCCCGAGTCCATTAGGCTTTTTTGACCACGGCGCCCATATTATTGATATTCTGAATACGCTTAACCCCGATGCTATGGCCATATCACATCGTGATTTTGCCTATTTTTCAGAGGAGTTATCACAGCGGGCTTATGAAGCCGCATTCCCTTTAGTGCTCAGTAATCTGTATGATCCAATGACCGAGAGTAATCTGGATGGTCTGACAAACAGTATCCTGGTGCAGCAGGGCGCAATTAAGCTCGGGGTTATTGCCGTTGTCGCCCCCTATGTCGTTCAGCAATATGCCTTAGAGCGGTTGCAGATCATCGCTGCTGAACAAGCAATAAAGGTGCAGGCTCAGAGACTCAGGGCTCAGGGTGCCGATCTGCTGGTCCTGATGCACACTGCGGAACTGGAATTCTTACCCCAACTGCTGGCTGATGGCATTATTGAGCTGGCATTTCGGAATAATTATGATGGCCAGCAATTATTGCCAGAACAGCCCAATATTATTTTACAACAGCAACTGAATCAGGCGCTGGTTATTAACGCTAAGCTTGATAAGAGCCATCAGCTGACCAACCTTAAGACCCGTTATGTTGATTTGGCGACTCTACCGGCAGATCCTCAGGTTTCCGCTCAAATCGCTGAGCACAGTCAACGCTTGCAATTACTGCTGCAGGAGCCGCTTGGCCACAGCGCAGTAAGTTTTACGACGTTACGAAGTGAATTACGAAATCGCGAAAATGCCTTTGCCAATTTTATTGCCGATACCCTGCAACGTTATACCGGCGCAGAGCTGGCATTTATTAACAGCGGTTCCATTCGTGGTGTCAGAGATTACCCTGCGGGTACTTTGCTGACCCGTGGCGATATACTGGCTGAGCTGCCTTTTCGGAATACCCCGGTATTACTGGAGCTGAGCGGACAGGATATTATTAGTGTGTTCGAGCATGGCCTCAGTGGGCTGGATAATCAGCGGGGGTTTTTCCTGCATGGTGCCGGCATTACTTTATATTTTGATAGCTCTGCACCTTCCGGCAGCAGAATAAAACAGTTACTGATAAACGGTGAGCCGGTTGTCAACAGTAAAATATACAAAGTGGCTACACTGCAATATCTGGCAGAGGGCGGGGACGGCTTTGACCTGCTTAGCAGAAGAAGCAGACTGGATTTCTTTAACCCCGACGATCGCAACATCGCCGACATTATTGCTGCCGCCATAAAAAAACAGCATAGCATCGAACTGGTCACTGACGGTCGTTTGCGGGATATCAGTCAGCAGGGACAGCCATGAGTCTTTTCCGTAAGAGGTACTACTCCAGCGCCCGCTTGTTATTTGCATCTTTGCTACTGATTTTACTGTTATTTATGTTGCTCAGCTTACTGTTTTATCATCGCTTGCAACAGGCACAGCAAATTGTGGAAGATGTGGCTGAACATGCCGTTCCTGCTGTACTGGAAGCCAGTCAGGTTCATGAAAAAGTCAAAGAGCTTAACCTGCAATCAGAGCTGTTGCGGGACGCTGTCAGTCAGGCTGCACGCGCCAGGGCATCACAACAGATCAGTCAGATTATCGTACAGATAAGTAGTCTGGATCATCAACAGTATGTCCAGCATCAATATCAGCAGCAGAGACTGCAGCTAATAGCAGATGAAGCACGGAGTCTGGACATGCTGATTGCTGAACGCCTGGTATTGCAGCAGCGCAACCGGCAATGGCTGGAAAAGCTCACCGAATTGCAACAGTTAAACCAGCGGTTAAGCCAGCAGCTAATTCATAGCCCGGCGAGCCAGCGCTGGTTACTGGCATACGCCGGTTTATTACAGCAGGTTACCGCTTTGTATAGTATCGACCGGTTATATAACCTGCGCCAGAGCCGTACTGAGTTACTTAACCAGTTATCCGTAAACCAGCAATTGCTCAGTCAGCTGAGCGAGCAAAACCAGCTGGACGCCAGGCCTCTTACTGAGCAGCTCAGTACCGTACTATTATCAGATCAGGGTATTCTGGCGTTACGTGAGGCCGAACTGAGCAATATTGCCAGAGCCACCGGCAAAGCCAATTTTTTGCGTACTCTGGTGACGGACTACGCCAGTGAAACCGAGCTGAATGCTTACCAGTCTGCCGCATCACTAATGCAGTTAAGCCAGCAATCATCAAGTGCCCTGCAAAGACAAAACCAATACAGTTTTGCCCTGGCAATAGCAGCCATCGTGCTGTTAATCGCTATTATGCTATACACCCAGAAACGGGTTATCAAACGATTAAAATTACTCAATGAAAAAGTGCAGGCTGGTGGTAATTTTGCTGGTGACGACAGATTATTTACCAGTAACGATGAAATTGCTGATATTGCCCGCTCTTTTACCCAGTACAGCAATACCGTCGCAGCCCAGCAAACCGCTCTGGAGCGCCAGTCGTTGACTGACGGTCTAACTGGTATTGCCAACCGGCGCCACTTCGACAGCCAGCTGCGCAGTGCAGTGGCAATGGCTAAACGGATGCAACAACCGTTAGCGCTGATTTTACTGGATGTCGATCATTTCAAAGCCTATAACGACAGTTATGGTCATCTGGCAGGTGATGATACGTTAAAAGCGATTGCGAACACGTTATCAGACACGTTACAACGGCAAATTGATATGGTTGCCCGCTATGGTGGCGAGGAGTTTGCCTGTATTCTACCCAACACCGGACCAGAGCAGGCAATGATCATGGCTGAACAGTTGCGGCTGGAAGTTCTGGCGTTGATGCTGCCCCATCATGCGAGCCCGACCGCTGGATTTATCACCATTAGTCTTGGTGTCTCCTGCCTGTTACCCGGCCAGGATATTAATGACAATATACTCCTGAATCAGGCGGATAAAGCACTTTATCAGGCGAAAACCGAAGGCAGAAACTGCGCCGTTCTGGGTTAGCGCCGGCGTCTGCCACCTTTTATACTTTTGCTTCACCTGCCTTTACAATTTAATACAATTTTGTTGTTGCTTTAGGGAATACTAAAAAGTCCTTGCATTTCTTTGCAAATAAAGTCAATTTAAACACCGATGAAGGCAATGCGTTTTGCGCTTAATCGCCAATTATCCACGATAAAATTATTAAAGAACTCTGCAGAGTCATTTACAGCAACAGCTTGGAAGGAAGTACTAAATGAAATATTCCAGAATTACCCCCATTACCGCCGCCACTTTACTTGCACTGGGTCTGTCGGTTCAGGCTCAGGCATCAGACCGTTTTATCATTCAGGTAGATAACCAGAACAAAGGTCTGGTAAAGGCATTAGCCGTCCGGCTGGGTGGTCAGATTGAAGTTGACTCTGATGGCTTTATTGCTGCCACTTTCAGTGGCCACGATCTTAATTCAGTTAAAGGTTTACTGAATAATCCGCATATTAAGCTGATAGAAACTGACAATAGACGCTATCCCACGGCCTTATTTAATGACGATGCGGGTAACCCGGAAACACAACAGTTAACGCCTTATGCGGTTTATCAGTCGCAGGCAAATCAGGTTGGCTTAAATTTAGGTAACGCTAAGCGGGTGTGCGTAATTGATTCAGGGCTTGCCCGCGATACCGGCGAAACCGGCGGCGGCAATAACGACTTTGACTGGTCCAATATTACCGGTAGCAGCGATTCAGGCACCGGCGACTGGTTCCGTGACGGTGGCCCGCACGGCACCCATGTTGCCGGTACTATCGCCGCCGCTAATAACGGTTTTGGCGTAGTCGGGATGGCACCAGGCAACCCGATGCACATCATAAAAGTATTTAACGATGCTGGCTGGGGATACTCTTCTGATCTGGCCCATGCCGCTAATCTGTGTGCCCAGAACGGTGCTGAAATTATCAGTATGAGTTTAGGTGGCGGTGGTGCCAATAGCACTGAAGAAAACGCTTTTAATACCTTTACCAGTAACGGCGGTTTAGTGCTGGCAGCAGCAGGCAATGATGGTAACACTACCCGTTCATACCCTGCCGGCTATGCTTCAGTCATGATGATTGGTGCAAACGACGCCAACAACAATATTGCGACGTTCTCACAATATCCGTCCTGTACAGTGACCTCTGGCCGCGGCAAAAACGCGACCACCACCACCGACGATGGCTATTGTGTAGAAGCAACCGCAGGCGGTGTTGATACCTTATCAACCTACCCTGCAGGCGGCACGTCACTTGTGACCGCAACGGCTGACGGTGTCGGTTTTAGTGCAGCGCCAACAAATAACACCGGTAACCTGAACGGCGCAACTTACCATATGGGATTAGCTTCAGCGACTGACGCTGGTGCAAACGGTAAAATCTGTACGATTGACCGTGGTAGCATCTCTTTTGCTGACAAAATTAATAACTGTGCAAACTCTGGAGGTATCGGCGCTGTTATCATTAACAACGTTGCTGGCGAAGGTCCGGTTTATATGGATGTAACGGGTGTGACTACTACTATCCCTGCCTATGGCGCAGCTTTAGAAGCACGTAGCAACATCATGGGCGCGGCTAACATTACTATCTCATCGTCAGCCAGCGATTACGGTTATATGAGCGGTACCTCAATGGCAACGCCTGCCGTTGCAGGCGTGGCGGCACTGGTTTGGTCTAACTTCCCAAGCTGCAGCGGCACTGAAATCCGCAATGCGTTAAAAGCAACCGCACAGGATTCAGGTGCTGCAGGTAAAGATGTTTACTTCGGCTACGGTATCGTCAAAGCGAAAGCGGCTTACGATTATCTGACTGCTAACGGCTGTACCGGCAGCACTGGTGGTGGTACCGGTGGTGATACCGGTGGCGATACCGGCGGCAGCTGTAAAGGCGGCCCGAGAAAGTGTGGCTAAATTGACCTTCTGATAAAAAGCCGATGCAATTGCATCGGCTTTTTTATTTTACCGGCTGATAACCTGTGAGCATGCTCTCAGCGAATAACTTTCACACCGATTTCCAGCTCAACCGGTTGTTGCAGCTTCTGCTCTATCTGCTGTTTTACCCTGTCCATAGTCTGGTTGTCCACGGCACTACCTGACACCAGGGTCAGGCTTATCCTCAGCGGTGTTCCCGGTCTTACTGCCACATCACGTAATTTTACTTCATCCAGCACAATGCCATCGAGTTGCTGCACTATCTGGTGCTCTGTCACCATATGACCAAAACCTATTGCCAGCGGAATACATAAGATCGCAGCCAGACTGACAGTCAGCGCCAAACCACGTTTGGCCCGGTGAAACGGACTATACCCGAGAAACATAAACGTAATTACCGCTGCCAGCACTATGCCAACCAGATTGGTCAGGAATAGTAAAAAAGCGCCCCAGAATACCGTTAAGTCGAGCCAGCCAAGACCAATACCAGCAACCGCCAGCGGCGGCACCAGGGCAACCGCTATGGCAACACCGGCCAGACTTTTGGCGACTTCAGCTCTGGCATGTGCGTAAGCGCCGGCGATACCAGAGATAACGGCCACCCCCAAATCAAGCAAAGTTGGGCTGATCCGGGCCGCTATTTCACTGTTAACAGTGGTCAGCGGAATAAACCAGGTCGCCACCATAGCGCAGCCCATAGCAAGGCCGGTACCAACGGCAATGCTGCGGCTGCTAACCAGCATTAAACCAACATCCTGACGCAGCGTGCCCAGTGCCATTGAAATAATCGGCCCCATTAACGGCGCCAGGATCATTGCCCCGATAATCACCGGGGTAGAATTGGCAAAGAGACCGAACACCGCCAGCAGCGTGGCCAATACCATCAGGGTTAAATAAGAAGGCGATGCCTTGGCGCTCTCACGCAGGGCCATAAACAGCTCTTTAAACTCATCCGTTGCCGCATGATGGATCCAGGGCAGCGGATACGTCACCAGCTCTGTTTTCGCTTTACCAGCGGGCAGTGTCCGGGTTCTTACCGCCTCTTTGCTTTCAGCTTCAGCTTCTTCCAGCGCCAGATGCCGGCCCGGTGCCAGCTGTAGCACCCGGGGTTCGACTTTTAACTGCAAACTGGTACTTTTTTCTATCAGGCCATCATGAGTATAACTAATCAGTTTAGGGCTGCTGATATTGAGGCTGCGGCTTTTCAGATGACCGACAAAAGACGGGCTGTGGTTATTCCAGTAATCCCGCAGAAAAAGTGAAGCAAACAGAAAACGCAGCATTTCAAATACACTGCGCGGTGCCAGCACCAGCGCATGCAACATACCATCATTGACACTGGAGTCGGCCACCAGCCGGCGTGACAGCACTGAGCTGCGGCCATGTTCGACCACCACTATCCCCAATGCTGCAGTATCAACTACCTTTTCTTTAAAAGTCGTAATCTTAAAAGCATTAAAGGTGACATCACCGATACCTTTCACCAGCCGGATAAAGCGTTTAATTCGCTGCGCCAGCGGTTCTGCCAGCGCTTCACCCGGTGTTAGTGTCAGGGCGTCACCAATCACCACCGAGTTAAACACCGGCACCTCATTACACAGCAGTAAATCAGCCTCTACCGCCGGATTATTCAACGCATCAGAAAGTGCATCTTCCAGTTTACCGGCAATACCAAAACCATAGCGGGCATGTTTCATTTCCGGATGCGGCAAAAGCGCCAGCGTAAACGGCTGTTGCTGAATCTTTAACACTAAATCACGTAAGTGCTCATCACTTAAATAACAGATCAACCTGCTACCGTGGCTAATGTTTAATGGCAGATCCGGGTTAAATACCTGCTCGGTAAAGACAGCGCTGCCCTCTGCCAGACGATGATTTAGTAACGGAACCACATGCTGTCGTACCCGCTGTGCGTCCAGATCAGCGTACAATAACACTATAGGTTCAGTAGTAAGCAAACGATTATTCATCCAGACTTCCATTTACCAGCTCAGCAATTTCAGCTAAACGTTGCATCGCCCTGCCATTAACGGATTTTTTAGGATACTGGCCACGCCGGTTCAGCTCACCCGCCTCTTCGCCGGTTAACAGACACAGCGCTTCATCCACCGTTTTTACCACATAGATATGAAATTTCTGTTGCGCCACGGCAGCAATCACCTCTGAGCGCAAGACCAGATTAAGCTGGTTGCTGGCCGGAATAATCACGCCTTGCTCTCCAGTTAGCCCCCTTGACTGACACAACCGGAAAAAGCCCTCAATTTTTTCGTTGACACCACCAATAGCCTGAACCTGGCCATGTTGATTAATTGAGCCGGTAACCGCCAAACTTTGCTTTATCGGAATATCGGTAACGGCTGAAATAAGAGCACATACTTCGGCCAGTGACGCACTGTCACCATCAATATGGCCATAAGATTGTTCCATCGCAATATTGGCACAAAGCGTTAACGGAAACTGCCGGGCATATTTCGCCCCCAGATAACCGGTGAGCAGTAATACTCCTTTGGAGTGAATTGCCTTACCGAGCTCCACTTCGCGTTCAATATCAATTACCCCACTGGAACCGGCAAATACTGTTGCACTGACCCGCGCCGGTGTTCCAAAAGCGGTATCGCCAATTTCCAGTACCGTCAGACCGTTAATCTTGCCGACCGCCAGGCCTTCAGTATCAATTAATATCTGTCCTTCCTGAATATCTTCCAGAAAGCCTTCACTGATCCGGCCGGTGCGGTGTTGCTTGCCCTGCAGCGCCTGCTGGACATGGTTTTCAGTTAAAATATCACTTTCTGCCTGCGCAGCGTAGTAACAGGCTTCCCGCACCAGTTCCAGCACATCGGCAAAACGGGCCGACAACTTACGCTGATGCTCTGCCTGGCGAAAACTGAACTGCAATAGCTGGCGCAGGCCACACTTTGTCAGCTGATTAATATTCAGCTGCTGCATTTGCAACTGGATCTGGCGCGACATATAACTGAGGGTTTGTTCGTTGTACGGCAGATAATGTTCAAAATCGGCCAGCACCCGGAACAGTTCGTTGAATTCTTCGTCGACTTCCTGCACCAGATAATAAAGATCACGCGAACCGAGCAATACCACTTTTACATTAAGTGGTATTGCCCGCGGTGTGATAATGGTTGAGTTAGTCACCGCATGTTCGCTTAATGTGTCTATCACTACTTCGCCACTCTTTAATGCCAGTTTCAGCGCATCCCACACTGAGGCTTGGGACAGCAGTCTGTCGGCATCAAGAATCAAATAGCCGCCATTGGCCTTATGCAGCGCTCCGGGGCGGATCATCCGATAGTTAGTGTAAAGTGCACCACTGGATGAATTATATTCAACCCGACCAAATAAATTGCCATAGCTTGGGTTTGGTTCAAAGATAATCGGGGCCCCTGACATGGTTTCGTGATGCACAAGCACATTGGGCACAAACTCTTCGACAAAAATCTCGCGGCTGTCAATCTCTTCCTGCTTATCAGCGTCAGATTCATCTGGCAGTAGCTCCAGCACTGCTTTTACCAGATGTGGCCGCATTTCCTTCAGATATTTCAGCACCCCCAGCTCAGTACTGTAATCGTGCTCCATCTGTTTTAGCATCGGCTTAATGGCTTGTTCTATTGTTTCTTTGCGCAGGGTTCGCAGGTTTTCCGACAATTCACGCTTCCAGCGCGGTAACTCCAGCAAGGCATCGTTTAGTACTGTTTCCAGCTCTGATACCAACGAGTAAAAATACTGGCGCTGCTCGTCTGTCAGTTTGCTGAACTCACTGTCATCCAGAGGTTTACCGTCGATAATAGGTGAAAAACTCACTGCACCATTGTCTTCATACAGCACAACTTGCTTTTCAAGCGCCGTTTTCTCTACCCGTTCTATTGCCTGCTCATAGCGATCATCAAACTGACGGGCAATCGCTTTTTTCTTGCGCTGATAACCCGGATTGTCAAACGCTGCCGGAAAGGTATCCAGCAGCTCATCAATTAATGCCTCTAACTTCTTGACCAGGATCCGACCATCGCCCGGCAGCAAACGCAGTGTATTGGGCACCCGCTCATCGTCAAAATTGTTCAGGTAACACCACTCATTTGGTGTTGCTTTCTCGGCAGCCGCATGCTGTAAAATGTCCTGTACCAGCGTAAAACGCCCCAGTGCCGGCTCGCCCATGACGTACAAATTGTAACCTGGCATATCCATACCAATGGCAAATGCCAGCGCTGATTTAGCCCGGTCCTGGCCAATAAATCCGGGGATAAGCTCTGCCGTGGTCAGCGCCTGTTCAATCTGAGAGTCATCTAATAACGGACCAAGCTGGGCAGGTTCCAGTGCTGCAGGCAAACGGCTGTCGGTCATATCATCCCTTAGTTAAAGCAAAAGTTACGCAATCACATTTGCCGACATACTACCAAAAAGCGGCCACGCTGTGCGGGCTATTTTTTATAACACAGATTAAAGATCGGGCTAAAGGCGCCGATATAAGCTCAATGACACATGCAAACTATGTCGGAGTGAATATGAACGAGCAAAATTGTCTGCGGAAAATTCGCAATCTTGGCGTTCGTTTACAGGAACTGGAATTAGTGCAACTGGAGCCCGGTAAATCTTACGCAACGACGGCCCTGAATTTCCTATTCGCTGACCATGGTGCCAAGCGCCCGGCAGGAGCGCCACTTGACCATACGTTACGGGCGCTAGGTGAAGTTATTATTGCTAATCGTAAAGTGCGGTTCAGCAAGCTTGACCCGGACAGCATAATTGACTTTTTCTGCCGTTTTTACCGGGTTCATTGAAATAAACAACTTTTTGAAATACTTTTATAGTGAGCCAGGTCTTATAACTGACCCTGACAACTATAAAGGTACTATCTGATGAAAACACTGAACAAAACTCAACTTTCTTTCGCTCTTGGCGCCATGGCATTAGGTTCAGTTGCCGCTGGTGCTGCGCAGGCAGACACTAACCCTTTTGCCGCTGCTGAACTGAGCATGGCGTATCAACTGGCAGCCACTGAAGGTAAATGTGGTGAAGGCAAATGCGGTGGTGATAAAGCGAAAGATAAAGCCAAAGATAAAGCCAAAGAAATGAAGTGCGGTGAAGGCAAATGCGGCGCTGATAAAGCCAAAACCATGGCTGAAGATAAAGCCCGGGAAATGAAGTGCGGTGAAGGCAAATGCGGCGCTGATAAAGCCAAAGCTAAAGCGGAAGATAAAGCTGCAGAAAAAAGCAAAGAAATGAAGTGCGGCGAAGGTAAGTGCGGAGCCGCCTAAGCTGTGATTGCGCCATTACCGTTATCCGGCGCGGGCCTTGGCCTGCGCCGGGAAATATTGCAACAGGTGCTGGCCAGCACCAATCAGAATATTGATTTTTTTGAGGTTGCGCCGGAAAACTGGTTGCCTTATGGCGGTAAGCTGGCCAGAGACTTTCAGGCTCTGACCGAGCGTCATGCTTTTGCCTGCCATGGTTTGTCGCTGTCGATTGGCAGCCCTGATCCATTGGATATCGATTTTGTTAAACAGCTGAAATCGTTCTTTAAAACCCATAATATCAGGCTGTACAGCGAACACCTGAGTTACTGTTCGGCCGATGGCCATTTATACGATTTAATGCCCATTCCTTTTACCGAAGAAGCCGTCAGGCATGTTGCAGCGCGGGTACGAGTGGTCCAGGACATCCTCGAACAACCACTTATTCTGGAAAACGTGTCTTATTATGCAGCGCCCGGCCAGCAGATGACTGAACTTGAATTTATCTGTGAAGTACTTAAACAGGCCGACTGCCAATTATTGCTGGACGTCAATAATATCTATGTCAATTCTGTCAATCATGGTTATGATGCCGACGCTTTTTTACGGGCCCTGCCTACAGAGCGGGTGGCATATTACCATGTTGCCGGTCATTATCAGCAGGACGCTGATTTACTGATAGATACCCATGGTGCCGATATTCCGGACCCGGTATGGCAATTATTGCAAAGGGCTTATCAGCTGCACGGCGTAAAGCCGACCTTATATGAGCGTGATTTTAATATTCCGGCATTAAGTAGTCTGCACCATGAGCTGGCCCGCATCAGGTCATTACAACAACAGGCCGCTGATAACATGGCTCGGCAGAAGCTGGCCGTATGACGACTAAGCCGGTTGAACCTGACTTCAAACAGATCCAGCTGCAGTTTGCCGCGCATATCCGCAGTCCTGCGACTGCTGAAGCCCCCGAGGGTATTGAGCCACGTCGGCTGGCTGTTTATCAGGAGCTGTTTTTTAATAATGTGAAAGGCTTTCTCGATACCGCCTTCCCAGTGTTAAAAACCTTGTATAACGACACTAACTGGAATGCTCTGGCTCAGCAGTTTTTCAGTAACTATCGCTGTCAAAGCCCTTATTTTTTACATATTGCAGAGCAGTTTGTTACCTTCTTACAGCATTACCAGCTAACAGCCGCTGACCCGCCTTTTCTGGCCGAGCTGGCTCATTATGAATGGGCTGAGCTTTACATTGCGACGCTGACAAGTGAGCAGCAATTACCGGCTTTGACCGGCGCAGAGCTGGCTGGTGATGCGCTTAATCATACCCCTTTACAGTTGTCTGAGCTTGCAATGCTCTGTGCTTATCAGTTTCCGGTGCAGCAGATTTGCATTGATTTTCAGCCTGCCGAACCAGACCAACCCGTTTTTTTTCTGCTTTATCGCAATGCTGATGATGTCGTAAAATTTGTCCAGCTGAATCAGGCAACACTGTTGCTACTTAACAGTTTGGCAGAGCAACCCGGTCTTAGTTTTAATGAGTTAATTCAGGTAATCAGCCCGCAACTACCCGGCCTGACCACCCAACAATTGCAACAAGGCGCCCGGCCGCTGATTCAGGACTTGGCCAGCAAGGGTGCCATTTGCCGGTTTATTGAAAAGAATTAATTATCAATGACGGCGGGTTGAAATCGTTTTGCGACTCTGCCGGTCTGGTTAATTATGTTCCTTGCCAACAATACCGGCTAATTTTATGTTTAAAACGCTATATCTAAGTTATCAACACACGATTTCCAAGCTTAGCCTGATTAGCGGTCTGGCGCCGCTATTACTGAGACTTATTGTCGCACCGGTACTTATTCAGGCCGGCTGGAATAAGTTTAGCAGTTTTGATGACACGGTTGCCTGGTTTGGTAATAGTGACTGGGGCCTGGGTTTGCCGCTGCCGGCCCTGCTGGTCACGCTGACTATTGCCGCCGAACTGGTTGGTGGAGTATTGCTGTTGCTTGGCTGCTTTACCCGGCTGGTTGCCATACCGCTGATGGTCACCATGCTGGTGGCTATTTTCACGGTGCACCTGCCTTATGGCTGGCCGGCCATTGCTGACACCAGCAGCTGGCTGGCCGATGGCACTATTTTGCATAACGAGCGGGTCATGGCAAGTGGTGAAAAAATAGAAGCAGCCCGCAGTATATTGCGCCAGCACGGTAATTACGACTGGCTGACTTCGAGCGGCAAACTGGTTATCCTGAACAATGGTATTGAGTTTGCTGCCATGTATTTCGCGATGCTGCTTAGCCTGTTCTTTACTGGCGGCGGTCGTTTTGTCAGTATCGATTACTGGGTTAATCGCTTGCTTAAGCGTCGCATCTCTGGCACATCGCAATGACTGTAGCAAAATACCATGTGAATGGTAGCTTTACAGGATCAGGCTATGTCTATTAGGCTGAGCGCTGTTTCTTCCGAAGATAAGCCTGACATTATGGCACCATCCCGACATAGCCTGCTTAGTTTGCCGGTCAGTTTATTTAAACGTAAAATGCAAAACAACAGTCAGCGCTACGAACAGCTGGTGCGGTTGTACCACGCTGATTTATATCGTTATGCTTACTGGC
>NZ_JAWVZF010000022.1:0-26177 GCF_033722355.1 Arsukibacterium sp.
GCAACTTTCCGCTTAACGCAACAGGAGCCTTATGCCATTAAACGCCGCCCAGTCAGTGAATAGCGAGCAGCAACATTGGCAATCGTTACCCCAATGGCAGCAGGTTGAGCAATGGTGGCAACAGCAAACAGACAGCCGCCTCGCTCAGCTGCATAGTGAATTACAACATCAGGTAAGGGAAAACGGTGCCGCGGTAGATGCCTGGGATACCTCGCCTCGCCAGCTGGATTTGCTTCCGTGGCTTATCAGTGATGAACAATGGCAACCGCTGCACGCAGGTCTTGTGCAGCGCCACACCTTACTTAACGCTATCCTTGCTGATTTATATGGGCCGCAACACCTGTTGCAGCAGGCCATTATTCCCGCCAGCGTCATTTATCAGAATGCTGAGTTTCTGCTGCCCTGCGTTGGCTTAACCGAAACACAGCCCTGGTTACCATTACTGGCTTGCGATTTGGGCCGCAATGCTCAGGGGCAGTTATGTGCCTTTAACGATGTCAGTCAGCTGCCTGCAGGCCTTGGCCATGTACTGGAACACCGGTTGGCCTTTAACAACACCACTACCGAACTGAACAGCATAATTAAAAAAAACCAGCTAACCGGTTTTTTCCGCCAGCTGCAACAGTTACTACAGCGACCAGCGCAGGCTGATCAGCTGCAACTGACCGCCCTGCTTACTCATCAGCAACGCGACACCGCTTATTTTGAGCACGCCTTTCTGGCCAATTATCTTGATATTGCGTTGGTGCATGGTGCAGACCTGATGTATAAAAATGGCCGGCTATGGCTGAAAACCCTGAGCGGCCTGCAACCGCTGCAAAGTCTGTTGCGTTATCTTGACGACAACCATTGCGATCCGCTGGAACTGGCACCCGCCAGCAGTGGCTGTGCCGGCCTGTTGCAAAGCATCCGCCAGCAACAGCTGTTTTGCGCCAATCTGCCAGGTGCAGCATTGCTGGATTCGGGCGCCCTGTTGCCCTTTTTGAATAAAGCATGTCAGTTCCTTCTGGCAGAGCCACTGCTACTGCCAACCGTTAAAGCCCTGTGGTGTGGTGAGCCGGACGCATTGACCGAGCTACGCCACTGTCCCCGCCAATATTGCCTGCAGCAGTTGGCCACTGGTGAGCAGCTCGTTTTAAGCCAGTTAACTGATGCTCAGCTGACGTCGCTATGGCAGCGGGTTAAGCTGCAGCCCGAGGCTTATATTGCACGGGAAATTCTGCCATTAAGTCAGGTTCCCTGCTGGTCCGTTTCCAACGGAGCACAGCAGCAGTCCGGCACATTCAGAACCTTCAGTCTGCTGGCCGGTAATCAACATATCGAAGTATTACCCGGCGCGCTTGGCCGGACAGCTTCTGAAGCTGAACATCTGCAAATCCGCTTACGGCAGGGCTTCAGTCAGGGCTTTAATGCCAAAGATCTCTGGGTTCTTACTGAGAAGGTTCAAAGTAGCAGCTTGTTACAATGCGCCAGTACCAGAATCACATTGTCCCGCCAGACGGGCTTAGTACCCAGCAGAGTCGCTGATCATTTATTCTGGCTGGGCCGTTATAATGAGCGGCTAAATTTAATTTGCCGGGCGCTACGGGCAGCGTTACCGTTGTTAGGCAGCGATGAACCTGAACAGGGCCAGCAGGATGCCAAAGCGTTACTCAGGTTCTGCTTGCAGGCAAACGGCGCAGAGCCGCAATTAAATGCCTCGCTTGAACTGTTGTTTCAGCCACTTTTCTCTGCCGATAACCCGGTTGGTCTGGTAACAATTTTAAAAAACCTGCTGTTTAATGCTCAGTCGGTACGGGAATATTTTGGTGAAGACACCTGGTATGTTTTAGATAAACTGCAAAACACCATTTACAGCTGGCCCGCTCAACCAGACTGGCAGCAGCCAATGGCGTTACTTCGGACACTTGATGAAATTATTTTATTACAAACTGCCATTTACGGTTTAAACAATGAAACCATGAGCCGCACTCACTCCTTACGCTTTATGGATTTAGGTCAGCACCTGGAGCGGGCTTTGCAAACCTGTGGCCTGCTGCATTCAGTATTTTGCAACGCCACACCGGGTGCCAGCTTACTCGAAGCCTTGCTCCGAATGGCCGATACGCTGCTAACCTATCGGCGTCGCTACCGAAATGAGCTGCATGCGTTACCAATAATTGATTTACTGTTGCTTGACGACAGTACGCCACGCTCTGTTGCGTTTCAGTGTACCTTATTACTGCATGAAGTGAATAAACTGCCGCCACAGCAATATGGCGCCCTGCCAGGCACTCAGCTGCAGGGTAATGAACTTGAGCTGGCCAGCGAATTGCTGGGGTTACTGCAACAGAACGACGCCGAGCAGCTATTTGATGATAATCAACAGCCCAGGCAGGAGCTTGGTTTTCTGTTAATGAAACTGCAGTTACGACTCCGGCAGTTATCAGATAGCATTACTTTATCGTATTTCAGTCATGTCGACTTACATAACCAGTGGCAACGTTTTTAATATGAGATACAGCCTGAGCCATCTTACCCAGTACTGCTATCCGCAGCCGGTTGCCAACAGCTACAATCTGGTATGCCTGACGCCCCGTCAGTTGCCCTATCAGCAGGTATTAGAGACCGGCCTTGAAGTAAACCCGTTACCATCCGAGTTGCAACAGCGCACTGATTATTTTGGTAACACCCAGCATTTTATTCACTTACCGGGTCAGCACCAGCAATTGGCCGTCACCGCTAAAAGCATTGTTTCGGTGCAGAGTCAGCAGAATATTCTGAAAATACAGGATGGCATCACCGCCGGTAAATTAGCCGATTATCTGGCCAGTCAGTGCGATCCGCAGGCATTACAAGCCAAACTTTTTGTTAATGCCAGCCAGCTGATCCCGCTGCTGCCGGAGTCTGAAGCGCTGATTAAACCACTGATGGCCAGAGGACAGAACGTATTGCAGCTGGCCCAGGCCTTAACGCAGTTTATTTTTGCTGAATTTGAATATGACACCGAATTCAGTACAGTGGTAACACCTCTCAGTGACGTTATCCGGCATAAACGCGGGGTTTGTCAGGACTTTGCGCAGCTGGCCATAAGCTGTTTACGCTCTGTCGGCGTTCCAACGCGCTATGTCAGCGGTTATCTGGAAACTCAACCGCCTGAAGGTCAGCCCAGACTGGTCGGTGCTGATGCCTCACATGCCTGGTTTGGCGTGTTTGATCCGGATCTGGGCTGGATTGATTTTGACCCGACCAATAACTTGTTGGCCGATGAACAGCATCTGACGGTCGCCTTTGGCCGCGATTATGCCGATGTTGTGCCATTAAAAGGTTTACTGCAGGGTAACGGCGAGCATACCCTGACGGTGGCGGTCGATGTTGCCCCTATGCCTGCTTAATGGGTTATCCCGGGGTTAGCTGCCCGGCCGGTCAGCCAGCGATATCCCAGCCAGGCGGCAGCCAGCAGGTATGGCAGGCCACCCGGTACCCACATCAGTAACCCGGCGAGTTGCTGATCAGAGATCTGATGACTTGGATAGTACAGTAAGGTATCAGCAAAGGTCAGAATAGCGCCTAAAAACCCGGTATGCATTAAGGTAAACAGCAATGCCAACAGAGCCCAGCTGCGACTGCGTTCAGTGCACTGCAGCGTCGCCCACCACAACATTGCGGCAGTAAAAATAAAGCAAAAATGCTCCACTAAGTGCCACCAGGGGTGCTCCAGTGCCAACACATAAAACCGTGGGGTATGCCAGAACCAGACCATGGCGGCGTGCAGATAAGCCAGACTAAGCGGATAGGCGCTGAGTTTCAAAAGAGGCTGCCATAAGAACCGGCCAAGCCGACCCGTTACCGCAGCAAACTGTGGTAGTGGCAAACTCAGCGCCCACATCGGCGTAATGACCACCATAAATAACATGTGCTGCACCATATGCGCGCTGGCACTGGTTTCCGCCAATTCATCCAGTGGCCCTAGCGTAGCATAACCACACAACAGGCAACTGCTATGAAATAACAGCGCCCGCCATAGCGCTGGTGGTCTTTTTATACTGCCCAGAATATACAACAACCAGAACAACGCCAGCATTACCAGGGCAACCACCGCCGCCCAGAAGGTTGCACCATCACTTTGCATCGGATTATGCGCCTGTAAAGGCAAACTGATGCCACCGGCAAATAAAACGACTACTCTGCTCACATATCGGGTTATCAGCTGCATGGGGCAAACACCAGTACCGGCAAACCACCCGCTAGGGTTGCCACAGCAGCAGCCAGATACAATACTGAGCTGACATAGCCGGTGAAATAGTTCACCCCGGCGGCATTGTCTGCTGACTTGCGCCGTTGCAAACAGGCGCGGCCGGTCCGCCAGGCCAATGCCAGTAACAATGCTAACACCAGTAGTGTAAACAAAAACAAACCTGCACTAAGCCAGTTAACCGGCCCTTGCTGCTCAGCTGGCGCGGCCAACTGACAAGCAACAGATAAGCCAGCATACATTGCCACAAACCAGATACTCCAAATTGTTAACCCGATCACCAGCTGGGCAGGATGACAGGGTTGCAACCAGGCACGACGGCTCATAACTGTGTCCCCCACCCCAGTGGCAGTATAAAAAACAGCGCCACGCTTAACCAGTACACTGCCAGATAGTAAAACCACAACGGTTTAATGACCTGTGGCTCATAAGGTAAACCGGCATGAACATAACCGCATCTGACCCGCACAGCCTGAAGTCCGGTTAAAATGACGGTTAATGCCCCATGCCCCAGCAAATAAAGCAGGATCACCATCAATACCGCATCATGCGCGCTGCGGCTGTAGTCCAGTGGCACCTGGATAAACAGCAACAGTAAAATCAGCAGATGTGCCAACCCAAAGGCGGCAGATAACCAGAGCTTTTGTTGCAAGCCGCTGTCATCCTCTGCTGCCAGACGCTGACACAGATTATGGAACAGCCAGCCGCCAAGGCAAGCGGGGATGCCGCAACCTGCCAGCCACCAGACAGATAATGGCCCGTCGGAGGGCGCTGCCCACTTTGGCGCAGCAGTCCACAGATAGAACCAGCCAAATAATAACGACATATATAAGGCCCCATTGGCCAGCAAGGTAACAATCATTCCCCAGCGGCCCGGACCATCAAGCGTTTGCGACTCTACCGGCAACGCGAGTCCGGTCCGGCATGGTGATGGCGACGCTTTCGGATGGCCG
This sequence comes from Arsukibacterium sp., assembly GCF_033722355.1. Taxonomy (GTDB): domain Bacteria; phylum Pseudomonadota; class Gammaproteobacteria; order Enterobacterales; family Alteromonadaceae; genus Alishewanella. The sequence goes on from NZ_JAWVZF010000022.1 coordinate 5,188, forward strand.
CCATTTTCCCAGCTCCAGCGCAAAAGCAATAACACGGTAATAATAACGGCCACCAATGCCAGCTGATACCAGCGGCACAACAGGCTGATACAGACAGCAGCCAGTGAGAGGGCACTGTAGAGTGGCCACCAGGAGTTGCCCGGCAATTGCAATACTTTTTGCTGTTGCGCACTGATTGCTGACGTGCCGAGCGTTTCTCTTTTATTCCGGCTGGCGTCTGCCAGGTTTTCTTTGCCCGCGGCAATCCGTTGAGCCAACTGTGGTTCCTGCCACAGTGGGTTACGGCTATTAACATCAGGTAAACTGACAAAATTATACTGAGCTGGTGGCATATCCAGCGCCCACTCCAGCGTATCGGCCTGCCACGGGTTAGCACTGGCACGTTTGCCAAACCAGAAATGCAACAATAAATCCAGCAGAACCAGCGCCACACCCATGGCCATAACAAAGCCACCGACTGACGATAACAGGTTTAAGCCATCCCAGCCTAACCCTGCCTCATAGGTATAAACCCGCCGCGGCATTCCCATTAACCCGGTCACATGCATCAGTAAAAATGTCAGGTTAAAGCCGGTAAACGTTAACCAGAAGCCCCAGCGACCAATTACTGCAGAGGGCATCCGACCGGACACCAATGGCAGCCAATAATACAGGCCGGCCATTAACGGAAAAAACATGCCGCCGACCATAACATAGTGCATATGGGCCACTACAAAATGCGTATCATGCACCTGCCAGTTAAACGGCACCAGCGCCAGCATGACGCCGGTCAGCCCACCGCAGACAAAAATAACCAGAAAGCCACTTACCCAGAGCATTGGCAACCGGAATACGACTTTACCCCGCCATAATGTCGCCAGCCAGGCAAATATCTGAATTGCTGTCGGTATCGCCACCAGCATACTGGCGATGGAGAAAAAGGCCTGCGCCAGCTGCGGAATGCCAACAGTAAACATATGATGAACCCACAGACCAAAGCTGATAAAGCCGGTTAAAATAATAGCGATAACAATCCAGCGATAGCCGACAACCGGCCGGCCGCTAAATACCGGAATAAGGGTTGAAACAATACCCGCTGCCGGCAGAAAAATAATGTAAACCTCGGGATGACCAAACAGCCAGAAAAGATGTTGCCACAACAACGGATCGCCGCCGGCAGCCACCGTAAAAAATGGCATGCCGGCAGCACGTTCCAGCTCCAGCAGAATGCTGGCAAGAATTAACGGCGGAAAACCAAAAACGATCATCAGCGCCATCACCAGGATGTACCAGCAAAAAAGTGGCATCCGGCTTAGTGTCATACCTTTCGCGCGGCTGCATAATATTGAGACTGTCAGTTCAATGCCGGCTGCCATGGCTGATATTTCGACAAAAGTGATACCCAGTAACCAGAAATCAGAACCGGGGCCGGGAGCAAACTCGCTGCTGCTGAGCGGGGTGTACATAAACCAGCCGGACGAAGGTGCGATGCCAAGCAACAGGCTGGACATAATGATGATCCCGCCAAACAGATAACAGTAATACCCCAGGGCGCTGATCCTGGGAAATACCAAATCACGGGCACCGATCATTTTAGGAATCAAATAAATTGCCAACCCCTCAAGCACCGGGATTGCAAACAAAAACATCATTACAGTACCGTGCATACTGAACAACTGACTGTAGGTTTCTGCATTAACAATATGCTGTTCCGGTAACGCCAGCTGGGTGCGCAGCAACATGGCCAGTACGCCGCCAATCAGAAAAAACACCATACCGGTCACCATAAAACGCAGGCCAATCGTCCCATGGTTTACTGCTGCCAGACTCCCCCAGCCGGGTAAGTTAGCCCAAACCCGATCAAGCTGACTGGCTAATGATGCCGCGTTCTGCCTGGTGTCAGTCATCGGTATTTTCCTCCGGTAAATCAAGCTGTGATACCCGGAACGTATTCAGCCAGCTGGCAAAATCATGCTGTTCCCGGGCAATAACAGTAAACTGCATATGAGCATGGCCAACGCCGCAATATTCTGCGCACTGCCCCCGATAAATTCCGGGCTCGGAGGCTTCCAGTCTTAAAACATTTGTGCGCCCGGGGATCAGATCCAGTTTTACCCCGAGCCTTGGCACCCAGAATGAATGAATAACATCAGCACTGGTTAAATGCAGGTGCACTACGGTATCGACCGGGATATGCAGGGTATCCATCAGCTGAATCTCATGCCCGGGATAACGAACCTGCCAGTACCACTGATGACCGGTAATGTTTATCTGCAACGCATTATCTTTTGGCAGAGGTATCATTTTTTGTCCGACAGGGACACCGATAAGTAACAGGGCAAGGATACTGCCAGTGGGCAATACCAGTCCTCCCCAGATAATCCAGTTATTGACAGCACGCTCTGGCGCATTCTCAGCGCGCCGCTTAATGGCGTAGTGCCATAGTATGACGACTGCCATCAGTACCAGACTGAAAAAACTGAACATCAACCACCACAACATCGCCACATCTGCTGCGGCAGGCCCCTGCGGGTCAAGACTTGAAAAAGGTCCACTGCAAGCAGTCTGAGTCAGCAGCAGGCCCCCGGAGCAAATCACTGCTAAACTGTGACGAAATAATGCTTTACTAACCCTGCTTAATGATTTACGAGGTAAGTTATGTCGATGGATCCTATTGTCAGCCAGATTAAAGTGTTTGGTCATCCGTTGCATCCGGGGCTGATTCATTTCCCGGTAGCGGCACTGATTGGCCTGATTGCATCTGATCTGGCCTTTGTGTTCAGCGCTGACCCATTCTGGGCCAGAGCCAGTATCTGGCTGGCTGGTGTCGGTGCAGTGGGCGGCTGGCTCGCCAGCACCGCCGGCCTGATGGATATGTTGCTGGTGAGCCAGATAAGGCGTTTGATCACTGGTTGGTGTCACGCCATGCTGGCGGTCATGTTGTTGTCGCTGGCAACGTTTAACTGGCTGCTGCGGCTGCCCGATGCAACAGCCAACATTGTTCCGCAAGGACTTTATCTCTCTTTGCTTTGTGGCCTGCTGATCACCGCGACCGGCTACCTTGGTGGCAGGCTGGTTTATGAAAATGCTGTCGGGGTGAATATTGACGACATGCTGCAGGAAGATACCAAGTCCTGATGCCTTGTTTTGTCTGGTTAGCGCAACCATAACCACATCTCCGGTCCGGGCTTTAATAATACCAGGCCTACCACCGTTAACTGCAGCAATAATACCACCAGCAGTAGTGACAGCGATTTTCCGGTGACCGACGGTGTATGAGCCCGGGTGCTGTATAAAATCAGCATGCCGGCGATAACATGGCAGACCACCAGCCCGGTAACCAGTGTCAGCTTTAACAACAACCAGCTGTCAAGCTGCCGGTTTACTACAAAAATTAATGTTCCAGATACTATCGCCAGCAAACCAGCCGGGCTGGCCAGCCGGGTGAAAAATAAACGCTCCAGAATATCGCCCTCGCCCCTGTGCGGCAAATCATCGGTATTTTTGCGTGACATCAACAATAGCAGAACAATTAGCGCGGCCGCCCAGATCACCAGCGCACCAATATGCAGAAACAACAACCAGACCATTAACGCATTCCATTAGTAACAGAAAAAATAAAAAAAATATTAGATAACATATTAATTAAATGCATATTTTAGTATATGCAGTTAACTGTAGCAGACAAATAAAGAAGCACAGCATGGCGGCTGAAAAACTTTAGCCGCCAGCGGCGTTTAGCAATAAGTGACGTTAGAGCGGCTAATTGCTGACCAGCGGCACTGCGGTTCAGCGGGTTTTAATGTTAAAAACGCTGCAATATAGTACCGGCAGAAACAATAACGTCAACAGGGTAGCAAATCCCAAACCAAACATAATAACCACTGCCAGACTGGCGAAAAACACATCCGCCAGTAACGGCAACATTCCCAGAATGGTGGTAATGGCTGCCATGGCAACCGGCCGCACCCGGCTAACGGCACTGTCAAAGACTGCATCAAACGCTGCCTTGCCCTCGGTCAGCTCCAGTTTAATTTGCTCTACCAGCACGATACAGTTTTTAATTAACATGCCCGATAAACTTAAAAACCCTAACAGGGCAATAAAGCCAAAGGGTGCATCGAGCAACAACAGACCAAAAGTTACCCCAATAATTGCCAGCGGCACACAGGCCCAAATCACCAGTGCCTGACGCAGCGAGTTAAACAGCAGCACAGTTATCACAAACATCATCAGATAACCGGCTGGCAGTGAACTGAATAAGGCCTGCTGAGCTTTTTGCTGCGCTTCCAGCTCACCGCCCCAACTGAGAAAATATCCGGTAGGCAAAGCAATAGCCTCTATTTTCGCCTGCACCCGTGCCTGTAATGCTGCAGCCGTATCAGCAGACAAATTATCATGATCAGCCATTACCGTAATGGTTCTTTTCCTGTCCCGCCGCTGGATTTGGGCATCTTCCCAGACTAAGTCAAAACCGGTAACAACCTGCGTAATAGGCACATAACGCTGCAACTTATTGCTGTATACCTGTAAGTCATACAATGCATCCAGATTATCACGTTCAGCCAGCGGCGAGCGGGCAACAATGGGCAGCAAATGGGTACCATCGCGATAAATGCCAACAGTCCGTCCTGACAAGCTGGTAAGGAGTACTTCATCGATATCCTGTTTGCTGATCCCGACCCGGCGTGCCATGGCTTCATTAAACCTTGGCCGGATGACTTTAACCCGTTGCCGCCAGTTATCCCTGACACTGACGGCCTGGCCATCCGAATGTAATATCGTTTTTGCCTGCTCTGCCAGCTGACGCAACACATCCGGCTCTGCGCCACTGAACCGTGCTTCAATTTTTGCCGGGGTGGATGGCCCCACCTCCAGTCGCAGTAATTTATGCTGGACTCGTGGCAGGTGCTCAGTAATATAGTCGCGGGTCAGCCGCATTAATTCAGGTAATTGCTCGCGCTGCCCGGCCCGGACAATTAACTGACTGTAAGCAGAGAAATTTTTCTCCGGCTGATAGGTCAGCATAAAACGTTCAGCGCCACGTCCGCTGGTGCTGGTCACATGACTGACGCCGTCCAGTGTGGTCAGATAATTCATAAGCTGCACCGCTTCCTCGCTGGCATAACGAATATCAGTGCCCTCGGGCTGCCATAAATCCACCAGAAAAACAGGCGTATTTGATGGGGGAAAAAACACCTGTTTTACCTGACCAAAGCCAACTACCGCAGCCAGCAGCAGACCCGCTGTCAGCAGATAAGTTGCCATTCGGTAGCGCAAGGCTGTCAGCAGCACTCTGCGGTACAGAGTAAAAATCAGCCCCTGATATAATGGTGCCGGCGCCTTGTCTGTTACCGCTAATCTGTCTTTAAACAAAATACTGGCAAAAAACGGCGTCAGGGTAATCGCCGTGACCCAGCTTAGTAATAATGAGACCAGCAGCACCCAGAACAGACTGCCGGCAAATTCACCGGTAGCATCACTGGATAAACCGATAGGCGCAAAAGCGGCAATGGCAATCACTGTTGCCCCAAGCAACGGCCACTGGGTTTGTTTGACAATCAGACTCGCGGCATCGGCCAGTTTCAAGCGCCGTTGCATACCCACTAAAATTCCCTCAGTAATCACAATGGCATTATCGACCAACATGCCCAGCGCAATGATCAGAGCCCCCAGGGATACCCGTTGCAGCTCTATATTCATTTGCCGCATAAAAATAAAAGTACCAAGTACCGTTAACAGCAATATCAGCCCGATTAGAATACCACTGCGAATGCCCATAAAAAGCAGCAAAACCAAGATAACAATTACGACGGCGGCGGCCAGGTTGATAATGAAGCCACTTACGGAGTTGGCCACTTCCTCTGGCTGGTTGTAGATTGTATGCAGCGTGATCCCAACCGGTTTATTGTACTCCAGCGCAACCAGCCTTTGCTGCACCCGCTCACCGGCCTCAACCACATTGACGCCCACAGAAAAAGCCACACCCAGCGTCAGGGCATTCTGGCCATTAAAGCGGATAAGCTGTTGGGGTACTTCGACATTTTCCCTATAAACCCGCGCCACATCGCCCAGGTAAATCAACTCTGTCGAGTCAGGACTGGAGATAATCAGGCTCTCTAACTCGGTCACGGATTCAAATTCGCCGGTAGGATAAATCCGCAGCCGATCAGGCCCAACCTTAATAGAGCCGGCATTAGCAACGACATTCTGGCTTTGCAGTAAGGCTGATAAGGTTTGCGGTGCAATGCCCAGCGCCGTTAAACGGGGCCTGGATATTTCAACAATCACCTGTTGCTGCTGCACACCCCCTACGGCAACTTTACCGATGCCCTGCACCATCACTAACTCACGGCGCAAAAAATCAACGTAATCACGCAGTTCTTCGTCGCTGTAACCCTCCCCGGTTATCGCATATAAAATGCCATAAACATCACCAAAATCATCGTGAACTTTGGGGCTTTTCACGCCGGGGGGTAACTGAGGCTGTAAATCATTCACTTTATGTCGCAGCTCATCCCAAATCTGTTTCAGCTGCGGTGCACGGTAAGTATCTTTCATTTCGACCATCAGTTGTGATAATCCGGCCGATGAGACCGAGCTGACATGACTGACATAGGGTAATTGCTGAATCGCATTTTCAAGCGGATAAGTGACTTCCTCTTCTACCTGAGTAGGCGATGCACCGGGGTACTGCGTTATGATCAATGCTTGTTTAAGGGTAAACTGTGGATCCTCGAGCCGGCCTAGACCCGCATAGGACACCAGCCCCCCGACCAACAAAATAGCAGCAAATAACCAGGAAGATGTCCGGTTGCGGATAAAATAGCGCGCCAGATCCATGCTTACAGTCCCCGCTCACGCACCCAGGGCCGCACTTGTTGACCGTCACTGAGATGGTGAACGCCCGCAATAACAATGTGTTCCCCTGCACTCAGACCTTTGGTAATGGCCGCACCGGCATTGGTTAAACTGCTGACGGTAACAGCACGACGCGCCACCCTGCCAGTGTCAGGCTGATATACCCATACATAACTTTGCTGATGGGGTAAAGCAACGTCATTGGGTAAAAACAGCGCACTGGCCGGAATAAATAACGCATCAACATAGCCGGCATTAATTTTACTGACTTCAGCAATAACATTGGCGGTCATGCCAGATAGCACGTTAAATTCAGTTGGTGTTGCCATACTGAACACCACTTTGAAACTATTGGTAGCCGGATCTGCCCGGGTATCCCATTCTCTGATCCTGGCACGGTAACGATACATCGGGTGTGAATCGAACACGACCTCCGGCTGGTAATCAAAATCTTTGCGCACATTTGAAATAACATCTTCCGGCACCTGAATGACGACATCAACCTGATCCCTTACCTGCAGTTCCATTATCGGTTGCTGGGCAGCAATATTTTCGTGGTTTTCAACCAACAGCCGGGAAATGATACCGGCAAACGGAGCTTGCAGCCGGGTATAACTCAGTGCAGTCTCAGCGGTTGACAAATCAGCCTGAGCGACCTGTAACTGGGCTTTGGCTTCATCAAATACCGCCTGCGACACCAGTTTCTGCGCAATTAACTGCTCAGCACGGGTAAACTGGGTTTGCGCCAGTTCATAGCGGGCACGGGCCTGATCAAGTTTTAATTTAAAATCGGTATCATCCAGTCTGGCCAGCAATTCACCCTTTTGCACCTGCTGGCCGGGCCGGGCCTGAAGCTCGACTAATTTACCACTGACTCTGAATGTTAAATTGGCCCGGACTGTCGGCTCGACTATTGCAGGAAACTGTCGTACAGCACTGCCGGCATCACTGCCAACCTGATGTAATTTCACCGGTCGGATAACCGTTTCAGTGGTATTCGTTGCCGGTTCAGAGCATGCTGTCAGCAGGGCGCAGAAGCAGACTACCGGTAAACATGTCAAAAAACGCTGCATCATAAATAATTTCCCTAATTCCAAATACAACCCAAACCGGGCTGAACAGCCGGCTAATAAAGGTTAGCGTTAGCCAGACGGAGGCGTTTTCAGCCATCAGATTAGACCAGTGACTGCTGATTAAACCTTAAAAACCGGCTGCTGGCAGCATTTTTTTTACCTCAGCTCACAGCTCCAGCAATGCCTGTTTTAACTGATGCAATTCATCCCGTAATGCGGCGGCCTGCTCAAACTCTAAATCTTTGGCATGTTGCAGCATCTTCTGCTCCAGCTGTTTTATTTGTGCCTGCAACTGATAAGGGGTTTTTCCTTTCACCAGTTTCACCTGCTCAGCAACTTTGCGCAGGGCGGTCGGTGCGGTCGGTGCCTGGCCTAAATCCATCACATCGGATATTTTCTTACGGATAGCCGCAGGCTCGATGCCGTGTTGTAAATTATGTGTTATCTGTTTGGCACGCCGCCGCTCTGTTTCATCCATGGCGCGCTGCATAGAACCGGTGATCCGGTCAGCATACAGAATGGCTTTACCTTGCAGATTACGGGCTGCCCGGCCAATCGTCTGAATTAACGAGCGGTCTGAACGCAGAAAGCCCTCTTTGTCAGCATCCAGAATCGCCACCAGCGATACTTCCGGTATATCCAGCCCCTCACGCAGCAAATTAATTCCCACCAATACGTCAAACACGCCCAGCCGCAAATCACGGATTATCTCCATCCGCTCTACCGTATCAATGTCGGAGTGCAGATAACGCACCCGGATATGGTGGTCATTCAGATATTCAGTTAAATCCTCTGCCATTTTCTTAGTCAGTGTCGTCACCAGTACCCGCTCGTTTACCTTCGCCCGGGCCAGCGCCTCTGACATTAAATCATCAACCTGAGTAGCAACCGGTCTTATTTCAATAACCGGATCAACCAGACCTGTCGGCCGGACGACCTGCTCAATAACCTCTCCACCCGATTTTTCCAGCTCATATTTAGCCGGGGTAGCGGAAACATAAACCCGCTGTGGCGCAATCGCCTCAAACTCATCAAACTTTAACGGCCGGTTATCCAGTGCCGATGGCAACCTGAAACCATAGTTAACCAGATTTTCTTTGCGCGAACGATCGCCCTTATACATGGCACCGATTTGCGATACAGTGACATGCGACTCATCAATAAACATCAGGCCATCAGCCGGGAAATAGTCCAGTAAAGTTGGTGGTGGTTCGCCATTGGCCCGGCCAGATAAATAGCGGGAATAGTTTTCGATGCCTGAACAATAACCCAGCTCAACCATCATCTCGATATCAAACTGAGTGCGCTGAGCGATACGCTGCTCTTCAAGTAACTTATTTTCACGCAACAAATCAGCCCGGCGGGTTGCCAGTTCACTTTTTATATTCTCAACCGCTGCCAGAATTTTTTCCCGCGGGGTAACATAGTGGGTTTTGGGGTAAATTGTATAACGGGTGACAACCTGTTCTACCGCACCGGTTAGCGGATCAAAAATACTTATCCGTTCTATTTCCTCATCAAATAACTCTACTCTTACCGCCATTTCATCTGATTCAGCCGGAAAAATATCAATAACATCACCGCGTACCCGGTATGTTGCCCGCTGAAATTCGATATCATTACGACTGTACTGCAGTTCAGCGAGCCGGCGCAGAATAAAACGCTGATCAACAATGTCACCTACTTTTAAATGCAGCAGCATTTTCATATAGGATTCAGGATCACCCAGACCATAAATTGCCGATACCGAAGCAATAATCACGACATCCCGCCGCTCCATCAGTGCTTTGGTGGCGGAAAGTCGCATTTGTTCGATATGCTCATTAATCGAGGCGTCTTTTTCTATAAAAGTGTCGGTGGAAGGTACGTAGGCTTCAGGCTGATAATAATCATAATAAGAGACGAAATACTCTACGGCATTGTTAGGGAAAAACGCTTTCATCTCACCATACAGCTGGGCAGCCAGGGTTTTGTTATGCGCCATGATAAGGGTTGGCCGGTTCACATTGGCGATGACATTAGCCATTGTAAAGGTTTTGCCTGAACCGGTTACCCCAAGTAAGGTCTGATGAGCCAGTCCGGCTTCAAGTCCGTCCACCAGCTTTGCTATGGCATCTGGCTGATCGCCTGCAGGCTGATATTCCGATACCAGTTCAAATGGTCGGGTCATGCTGACTCCTTTAATTTAAATAGGCTGACCCGGTTAAACCAGCTGTAAGCAATAACAGCAGTAAAACTATTCGCCACAACACACCCGGCAAAAACCCCGATGACGCCAAATAATTTACCGCCTGCCCAGGCCAGCGGCACATAAAATACAAACAGCCGGATTAAACTAAGCCAAAGCGCATTCGCTGGCAAATGCAGGGCATTGAAAGATGAATTGGTTAAAATAGTGATACCCTGTAAGCCGTAGGCCAGTGGCACTATCCATAAAAACCAGCGTATATAGCGCGCCACATCCGGATCGTCTGTAAACATATCCGCTATCGGCCAAGCCAGCAGCGCCAGCAGAAGATAAACGGCAAACTGCCAGCGAATAATGAAAGATGTCGTCAGCTGATAAGCCTGTTGCACCCGTTGTAATTTGTCTGCACCAAAATTCTGGCTGATAAACGGAGGCAGGGTCATTGAAAGTGCCAGAACAACTAATGAAGCCAGACTTTCCAACCGGATACCTACTCCAAAAGCAGCGACCGCAGCTGCGCCGTAACCAGCCATAATGGCCGTTAATACTGCCATCGCCAGCGGCGTTAACATATTAGCGCCTGCTGCAGGCATACCTATCCGTAAAATTTTCCGGTAAATCGGCAACGCTGTTGCCCAAGGTTGCCATAAAGCGATCAGTAAACCCCGTTTAAATAATAACCATATCACCAGCCCACAGCCCAATGCCCAGGACAAAACTGATGCTAACGCAGCGCCTTGCATCCCCATTGCCGGTATCGGACCAAAGCCAAAGATAAATAACGGGTCCAGCACAGCATTCACCACACCACCGCTCGCCATGATGATACTGGGTGTCTTGGTATCCCCCGACGCTCTTAACACCGCATTGCCGACCATTGGCATCACCAACAGCACTGCACCAGCAAACCAAATCAGCATATAGTCGTGAATATAACCCAGGGTGGCATCACTTGCGCCAAGCAAGCGAAACAGTGGGTTAATCAGTAACATGCCAGTGAGACTTAATGCCAGTACCAAATAAACAGCCAGCCATAATGCCGCCAGGGAATCGGCCTGTGCTTCTTTATTGTGGCCGGCGCCTAATGCCCTTGCGATAATCGCAGATGTGCCGATACTCAAGCCGATAGCCAGACTGATAACGGTAAAGGTAACCGGAAAGGTGAAGCTGATAGCAGCCAGCGGCGTCGTTCCCAGCATACTGATGAAAAACGTATCAACCAGGTTAAACGTCATCAGGGTTAACATACCCGCCAGCACCGGCACTGTCATACTGCGTAATGTTATGCCGATATTGCCCTGTAAAATCTGATTAGCCGGCGGTGCCTGGTTAGTCATACATCCTGCCTAATGAAAAACAAGCTGCCATTGTAGTGAAAAGCAAGGTTCCATACCATGGTAAAGCCTTAAAAAGCGTGGCAATAGTACAGATAGTCGTCAATAAACGATGGGACACCAGCAAATAGTTCACAATTCGGCCCTTGCTTAATTTATGCCACTCTGGATCATTTGAAGGTAAAAACCCTTTCCCTGTAATTTCATTAAGCAATTGTTTTAATTGACTATTATTTTTTTCACTTTGCGACTTGACCACCCCGGAACGTAGAGAATATAAGGCTTAGCAACGCTAAATACAGAGTAGCACACAGACTTATCCACAACTTCTGTGGGTAACTTTCAAGAGTGCTGCTATTACTGGCGTTGGCGGCAATTACGGAACATCAACTTGTTAAACTGGACGAAAAATAAATACTGTGACGGCGTAATCCAACCTGGATCAACCATGTTTTGTTTAAACAATATGCAAGTAAACCTGACAGAGACAAATCTGCGCAGCAAACTGTTGACAGGGTCCATGGCTGGCATTAGTATTGCGCCCCGTTGAATGCTGTTCCCCAATAGCTCAGCTGGTTAGAGCGGCGGACTGTTAATCCGTAGGTCGTTGGTTCAAGTCCAACTTGGGGAGCCAACAGCGTCAACAACAGTAAGTCTTTTCCCCAATAGCTCAGCTGGTTAGAGCGGCGGACTGTTAATCCGTAGGTCGTTGGTTCGAGTCCAACTTGGGGAGCCAACCGCGGTATCAGTTGCATTAGTATCACATATTTCCCCAATAGCTCAGCTGGTTAGAGCGGCGGACTGTTAATCCGTAGGTCGTTGGTTCGAGTCCAACTTGGGGAGCCAAAATCCGCATCTCAGCTGTTTTTAATGCTATCCGTCGTAATTTATTCCTTTCTAGGTATTTTTTTGATTTAATTAGCTTTCTATTCTTTTTAGCTACACTATATTATTAAGCGTTAGACAAGGAAGCACATATGTTTGGTGGTCAGGGCTTATGAAAGTATTTAAAACACTATTAATGGCGCAGTTGCTGACTGCTGTAATCCTGGCGGCAATTACAGTGTCAGCTCTGGTGCTATATAGTCAACAACTGGTAGAGCTTCGCGAACGGAACGCGCGTAATGCCATAGAACAAATATTAACACATCATCTGTCAGGTGACGCCAAAGTACTTAGTCGTCAGCTGGACCGCAGCTTCGATTTACAAAGCTTGCGGATCAGTCAGCTGGACGGCACGATATTACACGAACAAAATACGGCCCGCACGGCAACCACTGCTGCGATGTGGGCATTGCAAACCGCGGGCAGCCAGTTCAGACCTGTGACGATGCGAAGCGAAGAGCATGGCCTGATGCTGAGCTATCAGCTTAATCACCGGCCTATGCTGGCACCGCTGCAACAACTTGGTTTTGTCTTATTACTGGCACCGTTCGTCATTGGCTGGCTGACGGTATTTATTACCAAAAGCAGTCTCAGTCGCAGTTACCGTAAAACCTCTCAGGCGGTTAATCAACTGATTGATGGTTTTATACAGGACCCGCAAAAATCAGAGCCAAACTGGCATAATATTCCTGCTGAGTTTTCTGATATTAATGTTGCCTTACAAAAGCTGGCCAATTTCAGCAAAAAACAATACAGCGAAATGACATCAGCGGCTTATCAGATAGCAGAAGAAGCATACAAAGATCCGGTAACTGACTTGCCTAACCGCAACCGTTTTGTCCAGTATTACGAAGACCACTGTAAAGTCTCCAAAGAAACCGATTTCGGCGTATTTGCCATTACCCGCTGCACTGAATTGCAGAGCCTGAACCAAACCCGGGGTTATCAGGAGGGCGATCAGTACATCAAGGATGTCGCTAATATTGTTCGTAAAGTTGCCGATGCGTACAAAGACGCTAAATTATTCCGCTTAAACAGTTCAGATTTCGGTATTTTATTACCAAGAATAACACCAAAAGAAGCAGAAAACTTTGCGTTACAATTACAGAGCCGTTTTAACGAGTACCAGAAAACGGCTGATCTTGACTCTGTCGCCTATACTGGCCTGGTAACTTACGAAAGTGGCAAGGCGCTGGGTGAACTGCTGGCGGTAGCGGATACATCCATCAGTCTGGCACAAACAAAACAAACCAATGCCTGGCACCTTCAGAAAGATTCCGCTGGATTGGAAATGGCCAGTAGCGGTTATGGTAACCAGAACTGGCGCAATGTGATTGAAGATGTGTTAAATAACAACCGGATAAATCTGTTAACCCAACTGATACAGCCGTCAAACCGTTCTGCCAAAGCCTATTCAGAAATTCTGGTTCGTTTCAAAACCCAGGAAAACCAGGTCCTGCCCACTGCGTCATTTTTGGCCATGGCCGAGAAGCTGGATAAAATTATTGCCGTCGACCGCTTAATTATTGAGACAGCACTGACCACCATTAAAAACCGTAACTTACAGGATCAGTATTTTGGCCTGAATCTGTCACCACGCTGTGTCCATGATGACCAGTTCGTAATTTGGCTGGAACGGCGGTTGTTAAAAGATGCCCACATCGCGGCCAAACTGATTTTTGAAGTATCAGAATTTGGCTTGCAACAGAATCTGAAAACCAGCAAACGCTTTATCGATATGGTTCATCGTGCCGGCGCCAGAATAACCGTTGAGAAATTTGGCGTCGGTATTACTTCGTTTAAGTTTTTCCGGGATTTGAAACCTGATTTTGTCAAAATGGATGGTAGCTACACCCGGCATATTGATGAAGATAAAAATAATCAGTACTTTATGCGGTTGATGATCGACCTGGCCCACCGGATTGGTGTTGGCGTATTTGCTGAAAGTGTTGAAACCCAGGAAGAAAAGCATATGCTGGAATCATTATTTATTGATGGTAACCAGGGGTACTACGTGGGCAAGCCCACTCCTATTTGACGCTGACTCAGTGCTGGCAGTTAACCTGTATAATGATAGCAGGTTAACTGCCATGAAAACCTGACAAGCCGCCCGTCAGGCATAATAACCCTAATGTTTGTTTGGTTGTAACGATCGAGACATCATTGCATAATACCCGTCTGTCACCAGCCCGAGCCAAATTATTTAAGCCTGATAATGACCGATTTCCTTCTTCTGCTGATCAGTACGGTGTTAGTGAACAACTTTGTGTTGGTAAAGTTTCTTGGTCTGTGCCCTTTTATGGGGGTGTCCTCGAAGCTGGAAACAGCTATTGGTATGGCACTGGCGACAACCTTTGTCCTGACTTTGGCCTCTATCTGCAGTTATCTGGTCGACACTTTTTTACTGGCCCCGTTCGATTTGCTTTATTTACGAACTTTAAGCTTTATTCTGGTGATTGCCGTGGTCGTGCAATTCACCGAAATGGTGGTTCACAAAACCAGCCCTACCCTATACCGTTTATTAGGTATTTTTTTACCGCTTATCACAACCAATTGTGCGGTGTTAGGCGTAGCCTTACTTAATGTAAACGAGCGGCATAACTTTATTAATTCTGCCATTTATGGCTTTGGTGCTGCCGCGGGTTTTTCTCTGGTATTAATTTTGTTTGCCGCAATGCGAGAGCGTCTGGCGGCAGCAGATGTACCGGTGCCATTTAAAGGCGCAGCTATTGCCATGATCACAGCAGGTCTTATGTCGCTGGCATTTATGGGATTTACCGGATTGGTGAAAGTCTGATGAGTCTATTAACCGCACTACTGATCCTCGGAGCACTGGCGCTGGTATTCGGCGGCTTGCTGGGTTTCGCGGCGGTACGTTTTAAAGTGCAAAGCGATCCGCTGGTCGATCAGATAGACGATATATTGCCACAAACACAATGCGGTCAATGTGGCTATCCCGGATGCAGGCCCTATGCCGAAGCTATTGCCAATGGCGACGATATCAACAAATGTCCTCCCGGGGGCGACAGTACCATTCGCAAATTAGCTAATTTAATGGGAGTGGAAGCCAAGCCATTGAACGCGGCACAGACGGTTGCCGTAAAGCGGGTAGCTTACATCAGAGAAGACGAGTGTATTGGCTGTACCAAATGTATCCAGGCCTGTCCGGTTGATGCGATAGTCGGCGCGTCCAAACTGATGCATACCGTTATTGTTGATGAATGCACCGGTTGCGATTTATGTGTTGATCCCTGCCCGGTCGATTGCATTGATATGTTGCCCGTCACCCCAACCCCAGAGCGCTGGAAGTGGGATTTAAACGCCATTCCGATAACCCAGGTGGAGTAACAGGTGCCGAGTTTATTTCAGCAGATCCAAGCGGGTAAATTATGGGACTTTCACGGGGGAGTTCACCCGCCAAGTCGCAAAGCCCAGACTGCGCCAAAGCCAATAGCATTGCCGCCTCTCCCAGAGCAATTATTTATTCCGGTCCGTCAGCATATTGGCGTGGCCGGGCATATCCTGGTGCATGTCGGTCAACGGGTTCTCAAAGGCCAGCCGCTGACCAGTGCTGATAATTCGATGGCGGTTCCGGTGCATGCACCTACCTCTGGTACTATCGTGGCTATTGGCGATCATACCAGTGCGCATCCTTCAGCGTTACCGGAAACGACCATTACACTGGTCCCGGATGGGCATGAAGAGTGGCGCGAACGCCAGCCACTCAATCTGGCAACCACTGATAACCTGAGCTTACTGGAACGTATTCAGGAAAGTGGTATTGCCGGCATGGGCGGCGCTGGCTTCCCGTCTCACTTAAAAGCAGGCTTAACCCAACCTGTTGATTACCTTATTATTAATGCTGTGGAGTGCGAGCCGTATATCAGTGCTGATGATGCCTTAATGCAGCAAGAAGCCATTACCATTGTCAAAGGCATTGATATTCTATGTAAATTGCTTAACCCCAAAGCAGTTTTAATTGGTATTGAAGACGATAAACCGGTTGCCAGTGCCGCATTAAAAGCCGCGTGTAACCAGCGCGAGCACTACTATGTGCGCGATGTGCCGACTAAATATCCTTCCGGCGGTGAAAAACAGCTTATCCAGTTATTGACCAACAAAGAAGTGCCCGCTGGCCGCCGGCCCATCGACATTGGCATAGTCATGCTGAATGTGGGAACCGCTTTTGCAATAGCTCAGGCGGTACTGGACGATCAGCCTCTGCTGTCACGTATTGTCACTGTAACCGGGGAAACATTACGTCAGCCTCAGAATGTGCAGGCGCTGATTGGTACGCCAGTCAGTCATCTTCTGGCATTTTGTGGTTACCAGGCGCAACACGATGGCAAAATAATTATGGGCGGCCCAATGATGGGTTTCACACTGCCCGCCCTGTCGGTACCAATAATCAAAACAACCAATTGCTTATTGGCGCCGGGCCAACATGAGTTACCGCAGCAGGGGCCGGAGCTTGACTGTATTCGTTGCAGCGCCTGTGCTGATGCCTGTCCGGCAAGCCTGCTGCCGCAACAATTATTGTGGTATAGCAAAGCCAAAGATCCGGCTAAGCTGGACGAATACAACCTGTTCGATTGTATTGAGTGTGGTGCCTGTGCCTACGTGTGCCCTAGCGAAATACCGTTGGTGCAGTATTACCGGGTTGCTAAAGCTGATATCAGAGAGCAACAACGCGAGGCCGTTAAAGCGGAACAGGCTAAAGCGCGCTTTGAAGCACGAAAAGCCAGACTCGAGCGGGAAAAGCAGGAACGAATGGCCCGGAATCAGCAGCTTGCACAGGCCCGGGAGCAGGCTCAGCAAAACAACAGTAACAGCAGCGCGGTAGCGGACGCTCTGGCCAGAATAAAAGCCAAGCAAGCGGAGCAAAGCAGCGGCCCCGTCGACCGGGAGCAGATACTGGCGGAGCGGCAAGCTAAAAAGCAGCAGGCCAGGGCTTATCAGGCTGCCAAAACAGCCGACGCGCCACAGGCTGAGCCTGCTGTTCAGGACGCAGCACCCGATAAGCAAGCGTCTGCAGATGAGCCGGCCACAGCGAGAAATGAAGCAGTGGCTGCGGCTATTGCCAGAGCAAAAGCCCGAAAGGCCGCACAGGCTCAGGCTGATATGCAGGAAAAATTGGTTGAGGCTGAACAAACCAAACAACCCGAAGCACTTGACCAGACGACACCACAGGCAGCAACCGATCCACGCAAAGCGGCTATTGCTGAAGCAATTGCCCGGGCAAAAGCAAAAAAACAAGCAGACAGTGAGAAATCATGAGTTTTAAAATTGCCAGCTCGCCCCATCACAGAGTCAGCCGCAGTACTTCGCAAATCATGCTGTTGGTGGTGTTAGCCTGTATACCGGGAATAATCGTCCAGGCTTTGCTGTTTGGTTACGGTGTACTGGTCCAGCTGATTCTGGCTGCGATATCAGCCTGGCTGGCCGAAGCCATCGTTATGGTCTTGCGAAACAAGCCGGCACTGCCAAGACTGAAAGATCACAGTGCATTATTGACCGCCGTTTTGCTCGCCATTGCTATTCCGCCGTATGCCCCCTGGTGGCTGATCGTTATCGGAACATTTTTTGCTGTTGTCATCGTTAAACAATTATACGGAGGCCTTGGCAACAACCTGTTTAATCCGGCCATGGCCGCCTATGTCATGCTGTTAATCGCCTTTCCGTTACAAATGACCCAGTGGTTGCCCAGTATCAGTCTGCAACCGGAAACTCTGACGCCGTTAGATGCCGTATGTGCTGTTTTCAGCCAATACACCTGCAGTGGTTTCAGTATCAGTCAGCTGCAAAACAGCATTGACGGTGTATCGATGGCCACACCACTGGATACGCTGCGTACAGACCTGGCGGCAGGCCTGACATTAACAGAAAGCATGGAGGCGCCGGTATTTTATGGCATTGCCGGTGCAGGTTGGCTGTGGGTCAATCTGGCCTACCTGGCTGGCGGCTTAATCTTAATTAAACTGCGGGTTATTGGCTGGCGAATTCCGGTTGCCGTGCTCGGCAGTTTATTTTTAGTGAGTCTGTTAAGCTGGCTGGCCGCCGCAGACAGCAACCCTAGCCCGCTGTTTCAGCTATTTTCCGGTGCGACCATGTTGGCTGCCTTTTTTATTGCCACCGATCCGGTGTCTGCCTCTACCACGAATAGAGGCCGCCTGCTTTATGGTGCGCTGATTGGTGTTATGATCTTTATTATCCGTAAATACGGTGGTTATCCTGACGGTGTCGCCTTTGCTGTATTGCTGGCCAATATGAGCGTGCCATTTATCGATTATTACACCCGGCCACGTACCTATGGTCACAAAGCCAGGAGCGCAAATAAATGATCTTGCCAGTATCAAAAAATGCAGCACTTCTGGCTTTGGTCGCGCTGATTTGTGTCGCCATTCTCGGTCTGGTGAATCAACTTGCCCAGCCCAGAATTGCTGAGCAACAGCTTAAGAATAAGTTAGCAATCCTGAACGATGTATTGCCCCAGAATCGGGCAAGTGAAAGCGTGCTGGCTGACTGCATTTTAGTTACCAACGAAGCGTTACTCGGCCGTGCTACACCGCAGCCAATATACCGGTTACGGGAAGATGAAGACATCAGTGCTTATGTTATTGAAACCACCGCACCGGATGGCTATAGCGGTAATATCGATTTAATTGTGGCGGTAACACCTGACGGTACCATTCTGGGCAGCCGGGTGCTGAACCATCAGGAAACTCCCGGTCTGGGTGATAAAATTGAGCGCCGCCGCTCCGACTGGATTGACAGTTTTCAGGGCAAACAAGTCAGCCCCGATAATAAGTCGCGCTGGGCTGTAAAAAAAGATGGAGGTCAGTTTGACCAGTTTACCGGCGCAACCATCACCCCACGCGCCGTGGTAAATGCGGTATACAACGCTGGTTTACTGGTATTAAAGCAACCTGACCTGGCAAGCCGGCCTGCCAACTGTGGAGCAATACAATGACGGATAATCCGAACAGTATTCGTGAGCTGGCGGTACAGGGCCTGTGGCGCAATAACCCCGGGCTGGTGCAGTTGCTGGGACTATGTCCGTTACTGGCGGTAACCGGCACCGTCACTAATGCCCTTGGGCTTGGCCTGGCAACTTTGCTGGTATTATTAGGCTCCAATATCGTGGTATCAATGGTGCGAAGCGTCGTGCCGGCAGAGATCCGGATCCCGGTGTTCGTGCTGATTATTGCCAGTTTTGTTACTGTTGTGCAGTTACTGATGAATGCTTTCACGTTCGGCCTGTATCAATCTCTGGGCATTTTTATTCCGTTGATTGTGACCAACTGCGCCATTATTGGCAGGGCTGAAGCGTTTGCTTCCAAAAATGCAGTATTACCGTCAGCGATTGATGCGCTGATGATGGGCCTGGGCTTTATGCTGGTGCTGGTGGCCCTGGGTGCTATGCGGGAAATCCTGGGTCAGGGTACCCTGTTCGATGGCGCAGATTTGTTACTTGGTGACTGGGCAGCGGTATTACGGATAGAGTTATTTCAACTGGATACGCAATTCTTACTGGCGATATTACCGCCGGGCGCATTTATAGGTATGGGATTGCTAATTGCTCTGAAAAATCTGATTGATGCCAGATTGCAGCAGCGTCAGCAACAGGCTGCCAGTATTACCAGAGCAAGGGTGACTGCGCAGTAACCTCATCAGCCAGAACAACGTGTCCTGCTGACGATATATAAGGCTTTAACAGAATTGAATAAACAAAAACGAATTGAAATCCTCAGCCGGCTGCGCGCAGCCAATCCGGAGCCGACCACCGAACTTGAGTACAGCTCGCCTTTTGAATTATTAATTGCGGTTTTGTTATCAGCTCAGGCCACCGATGTTGGTGTTAACAAAGCAACGAAACAGTTGTTTCCGGTTGCCCGTACCCCGCAAGCTATGCTGGATTTAGGTATCGACGGTGTTAAGCACTACATCAAAACCATTGGATTATTTAATACCAAAGCAGAAAATGTGATTAAAACCTGCCGGATATTAGTAGAACAGCACGGTGGTGAAGTACCGGAAAACCGCGACGCACTGGAAGCATTACCAGGCGTGGGCCGTAAAACGGCGAATGTCGTGCTCAATACGGCGTTTCGCTGGCCCACAATTGCCGTTGATACCCATATTTTCCGGGTGTCTAACCGCACTAAACTGGCACCGGGTAAAAATGTTGACGAAGTAGAGCAAAAGCTGCTTAAAGTGGTACCAGCCGAGTTTAAACTTGACGTCCATCACTGGCTTATTCTGCACGGTCGCTATACCTGTATTGCCCGCAAACCGAAGTGCGGATCTTGTATTATTGAAGACCTCTGTGAGTATAAAGACAAAACAGAATAGGAGATGATATGCGGATGCTACACACCATGCTGCGCGTGGGTAACCTGGAAAAGTCCATCGCTTTTTATACCGGGGTGCTAGGCATGAAGCTGCTGCGCCAGTCTGAAAATACGGAATATAAATACACGCTGGCATTTGTTGGTTTTGGCGATGAAAGTGAGCATAGCGTGCTGGAACTGACTTATAACTGGGGTACCAGCAGTTATGAGTTGGGCAATGCCTTTGGCCATATTGCGCTGGAAGTCGATGACGTTTATCAGGCGTGTGAGCAAATCCGTGCCAAGGGGGGAGTCATCAGCCGCGAGCCCGGCCCCGTTA
>NZ_JAWVZF010000023.1:0-24787 GCF_033722355.1 Arsukibacterium sp.
ATGCTTCAAACTCGTTTGAAGCGGGAGGCGTATGTTACACTTCCCAGATTTTAAGTCAAGCGTGATAAGGTGTCTTTTTTACCAAACAACTTGTCACGTTTGACCCTTTGTTACTAATCTCGCTTTTCGGGGCTTTCGTTGCCACCTTGAAGCGAGGGCGCCATTTTAGTGATTTAAACCTGACTGTCAAGCGTCTTTTTGAAAGATTTTTGCAAGCCGGTTTATCTCACCTGAAGCCTGCTTAGCGCAGCACCCCTTGGCATGGCGCGCATTATAGGGCGTTTTAAATAAGCTGCAAGCGATAAATTGGCAAAATTCTGGTTTTGAATACTAAGTGCCTATAATTCACACTTTTTGAATGTTTTTACTGCAGTGTTATTTGTTGCAAAGCGTTTTTTTCTGTTGGCTGCTTAAGATCTAACCGCTAATATAGATTCGCTTATGGTTATTAAGCTCTTTTTTTTTCTCTGTATTTAGGAATTAATTATGTCACCAACATTACGTGCTTCATTACCTTATACCCTGGCATTGGCCGTGCTGGCTTATTTTGGATTTGCATTCTTTACACTTGAAATTAATCAGGCCTGGTTTGTTGTTATCGGTGTTTTGCTCGCTGGCATTTTAGTGCCCATACTAGTGGATGTTAAAGGTGCTGCAGATACAGCGCCTGTGGTTCCTGCTGATTTCGATGGGGAGACTGCCACCTTATATGTAGGTAATCTTCCTTATCGGGCAAACGAAGATGCAGTTAAAGAGTTATTTTCTTCTTATGGTGCCGTTATAAACGTACGTCTGATGAAAGACAGACAGACCGGCCGGCGCCGCGGTTTCGGCTTTGTCGAGGTTTCTGCCAAAGATGCGGCTAAGATGATTAACAAACTTAACGACTTCGAATTTCAGGAAAGAACTTTAAAAGTACGTGAAGCAAAAGAGCGTCAGGAAGACGACAGTCAGCAATAAGGCTGTCTGTCGTAACTGACTGCCCGCAGCCTGAATCCTGACTCAGCTTTATTACGCCGGTATTTAACCGGCGTTTCTCTGTTTAGTTTTCGCAATAATCTGCACTCGAACTAACTTGGGTTTGCGTCACAGCCAAAAAGCCCTAAAATACCCGCCTTTTTATTATAAGCAGAGATGATTATGCGAATAGGTCAGGTATTTCCCGCTGATTATGAATCCCAGTTAGCGACTAAAAAAGCGCTGTTGCAAGATCTTTTCGCAGCGTATGCCTTACCCGATATATCGTTATACCGCTCTGAGCCACAGCATTTCAGGCAGCGCGCTGAATTCCGGATCTGGCACGATGGCGATGATATTTATCATGCGATGTTTGACCCACAAACCAAACAAAAAGTCCGGATAGACTATTTTCCAGTGGCTGCCAAACTGATCGCTGATTTTATGCCTGTTCTTCTTAGCAAAATTCAGTACAACCATCCTCTTCGCTATAAACTTTATCAAGTCGATTATCTGGCAACATTATCAGGCGAGCTGCTGATCAGCATGATTTACAAAAGACAGTTAGATGAGCAGTGGCAACAGGCTGCAGAACAGTTAACTAAAGAGCTGCTACCGGACTGGCCTGTAAAAATAATTGGCCGGGCCCGCAAACAGAAGATCGTTTTAACTGATGACTTTGTCACTGAACGCTTTACGGTTAACGAGCAGACCCTGGCCTATCAGCAGGTTGAAGGTAGCTTTACTCAACCGAATGCAGGCGTAAATCAACAGATGCTTAACTGGGCTAACCAGTTAGCTGGTAAGCGAAACAGCGACTTGCTGGAGCTTTATTGTGGTAATGCAAATTTCTCGCTGGCATTAGCAGACTGTTTTAACCAGGTGGTTGCAACTGAAATTTCAAGAACCTCAATCAAGTCAGCAGAACACAATATTAAACTTAACAATATTAATAATGTTCAGGTATTACAGATGTCTGCTGAGGACGTGTCACAAGCATTGCTGACGGGTAGCGCATTAAAACATATCGATTTGGCAGGTATGAGCTTGAATACCGTGTTGGTTGATCCCCCACGCGCCGGTCTGGACAACGACACGTTGCAACTGGTTAGTCAGTTTAACGATATTATTTATATTTCCTGCAATCCACAGACTCTGGCTGACAACCTGGATTACCTGAATAAAACCCATCGGGTTGTCAATGCAGCACTATTTGACCAGTTTCCTTACAGTCATCATGTTGAAACCGGGCTCTGGTTACAGAAGCGTTAGCTCTTGGCTTTATTCCTGCCGTAGCTGGCAGCACCATGAGCAAGCCAACGCAGCTGCGTGACAGTGCGACTGGTCAAGCTGGCATAGTGTTCGGGGGGTGCGTCCAGCGCATCAGCCCCGGTATGAAAAACCAGGGTCACCATTGCTTCTGCCTGAAGTTGTGCCAGTTCATCCGGGCAAGCCGTTTCTTTTCGCAGGTAATGAGCCAGCTCGGCAGAAAAATGCTGAATTTCACGGGCAACCGCAGCCCGAAATGCGGCAGAGGTGCCTGAACGTTCGCGCAGTAATAAGCGGAAGACGTTGCTGTTACCGGTTACAAATTCCATAAAGGTTTCGATAGAGGTGCTGATAACGCTGCCATTTTTTTCAATGCGTTGCCGGGCCTGACGCATTAACTGGCGGAGCATTAAACCGGCTTCATCCACTAAGGTTAAACCCAGTTCGTCCATATCGGCAAAATGGCGGTAGAACGATGTCGGCGCAATACCAGCTTCGCGAGCCACTTCGCGCAAACTTAAACTGGCGAAACTTTTCTCAGCACTTAACTGAGAAAAAGCGGCTTCTATTATAGCCTTACGTGTTCTTTCTTTTTGTTGCGCTCTGTTCACGACCCATCCTACAGAAAAAATAGCTATTTTATACCTTGACCTGGCTCTGCTGGCTAGTTAAATTGGCGTACAGTTGTAAGCTCAAAGTACCTCATATGAAAAAAGCCCCGATAATCTGGACGACCACCCTCTTATTCAGCGTCACTTTTCTTGTCGCGGCCATCGCGGTTCCATGGTATGCCGTCGCGGTTGGCTTTGGCTGGTTTGAAATTATCGCGACAATATTAGCGCTTGGCTACTGCGGTATGTCAATAACTGCTGGTTATCATCGGTTATGGGCCCATAAAACCTATGATGCCCATCCGATACTGCAGTGGTTTTTTGCGATTGGCGGCGCCTTCGCGCTGCAAAACAGCGCGCTGCACTGGTCTTCTGATCACCGTGACCATCATCGGCACGTTGATAATAATGATAAAGATCCCTATTCAGCGGGCCGGGGTTTCTGGTACAGCCATATCGGCTGGATGCTGCGCGACTATCAGGGCGATGTCTATAGCGATTATGCCAATGTCCGTGATTTGCAGAAAAACCGGATTGTTGCCTGGCAGCACAAACACTATTTATTATTGACGATTGCGACCAACCTTGGCATTCCGTTATTACTGGGATGGATAAGCGGCAATATGCTGGGCATGATATTAAGTGTTGGTGTATTAAGGCTGGTGTTAAGCCATCATTTTACCTTTTTTATTAACTCGCTTGCTCATATCTGGGGTAGTCAGCCCTATACTGACAAAAACTCAGCACGGGATAACGGCGTGCTGGCCTTTTTGACCTATGGTGAGGGGTATCATAATTATCACCACATTTTCGAGTATGATTACCGAAATGGCATCAGGTGGTGGCAGTTTGATCCCACGAAATGGTTTATCAAAACCGCCAGCTATATCGGACTGACCAAAAACCTGCGGACAGTACCAGAAGAACGTATCGCTATGGCCAAAGCAAAAATGCAACTGCTGAGGGCTCAGCAAAAAGCCCAGCTGCTGCCTAATTCTGAACAGTTGTTACAATTGCTTGAACGGGAATATGAATTGCTCGTAGCCAGAATGCAGGATTTCTATCTGCTGAAAAAAGAATTTGTTGTTCAGAAAAAACAAGCGTTGATTGAGCAGTATCAGTCAGCCGATTTTAAGCTGCGCTATCGTGAGTTTAAAAATCATTTGCAACAACAACACCGGCATTGGCAAAGGCTGACAGCAGCCTTTAACTGATACTAAAAAGAGGCTGCGGCCTCTTTTTTTGCGTTAAAGACCTGTTATGCTGAAAGGTAATAGTTTGCAGTAGACAAGGCGGGCGTGTGACCGAAAAGAAAATAGCTAAAACAACCGGATATGATTACGACGCAATAGTGATAGGCACCGGCCCCGGGGGAGAAGGCGCGGCCATGTATCTGGCCAAAAGTGGCAAAACAGTCGCAGCAATTGAACGTTATAAATCGGTGGGTGGCGGCTGTACTCATTGGGGAACCATACCCTCCAAAGCGTTAAGACATTCGGTTAGCCGGCTAATTGAGTTTAATGAAAATCCGTTATTTCAATTAGATGATCAGTTAACAAGGCTGACATTTTCTCAGATTCTGAAGCATGCAGCCGGGGTTATTCGCAAGCAGGTAAAATTACGAGCCGGATTTTATGACCGTAATCTGGTTAAGATATATCAGGGTGAAGCACGGTTTATTGATGCACATACGGTGGAAATTACTGACGGTGAAGGCAGCTGCTATACCCTTACAGCTCAGAATATCGTAATTGCAACCGGATCGAGGCCCTATCGCCCTCCTCAGGTTGACTTTAATCACTCGCGCATATACGACAGCGACACCATTTTGTCGCTGGCACATGATCCCAAGCACATTATTATTTATGGTGCAGGCGTTATCGGTTGCGAATATGCCTCCATTTTCCGGGGTCTCGGCGTCAGAGTCGATCTGGTGAACACCCGGGATCGTTTACTGTCATTTATGGATGCAGAAATAACCGACTCCCTCAGCTATCATTTCTGGAATTCAGGCATGACCATCCGTCACGGAGAGGAGTTTGCTCAGATAGAAGGCCATGCTGACGGGGTAGTCCTGCACTTACAATCTGGCAAAAAAATGAAAGCTGACTGTTTTCTGTTTGCTAATGGCCGTACCGGCAATACCGATATGTTAAATCTGTCGGCGATAAACCTGAACGCAGACAGCCGGGGCTTAATCAGTGTTAACGAACGCTACCAAACCAGTATCGACAATATTTATGCTGTTGGTGATGTTATTGGTTATCCAAGTTTAGCCAGTGCAGCTTACGACCAGGGACGTCTAGCAGGTGAAGCAATTGTCAAAGGAAATCTGGATGGTCACCTGATAGCGGATATTCCAGTTGGTATCTACACCATCCCGGAAATGAGTTCGGTTGGCAAAACTGAGCAGGAGCTGACTAACGCAAAAATACCTTATGAAGTTGGCAGGGCTCAGTTTAAACATCTTGCCAGAGCACAAATTGCCAATACCAATGTCGGCAGTCTGAAAATATTGTTCCATCGGGACACGCTTGAAATACTCGGTATTCACTGTTTTGGTGAGCGTGCTGCCGAGATAGTCCATATCGGTCAGGCCATTATGATGCAGACAAACGGTGGTAATAATGTTAATTATTTTGTCCACACAACATTTAATTATCCAACGATGGCTGAAGCATACCGGGTTGCAGCACTGAATGGTTTAAACCGGCTTTTTTAATTTAACAACAAAACGATGCTGTAATAAGCTGAAATATAACACAATAATTATTTTTGTTTTGCCTGATAAATCATTGTAAACTCAGTGAAAGAATAAATTTTGTAGGAAAGTCGTGGAGACCTGTTATGCCAATAGTTCGTTTTAGTCTGGCTTGGATTGCAATCTGCTTCTCCTGGCATGCACTTGCAGATTTTCCTACTGCAAAATCATTATTTGAAAAGCAAGAATACCAGTTGGCAAAACCCCGGTTGGAAAAGCTGGCAGAGCTGGGCCACCTGGAAGCACAATTTCTGGTATCCAGAATTTACGCTGAAGGTTTAGGCACTGAGCCAGACATTAATAAAGCTTATGCGTGGACACTAATTGCCCGTGACCGGGATCACCCTCAGGCAGCTGAAAATTATTTAACTCTCAGACGCAAACTTGAATCACGCCGAGACGGCAAAGAAGTATTCAACGAGCTTAACAGCAAGTATGGTAAAGAAGCCTTGTTTGGTAATTTATATCCAAATGCTAACCGCTTTGTTGTAAGCAGCAATACAAAAATTAAAGCTATTCAACAGGATGAACCAAAGTTCCCCAGTTATTTCGAGCGGGGTGGCGTATCAGCATGGGCGGTGGTTCATTATGATATCAACGAAGATGGTAATGTAGAAAACGCCAAAGTTGTTGCATCGTTTCCGAAAGACGGTATCAATGAATATGTGCTTGAAGCGGTTAAAACCTGGCGTTTTGAACCACCAAGAGATTTATATGGTGACACTAAACGGTTGGAAATGCAGCTACATAGTTTTCAGATCAATGCTTCTCAGGGTTCACAGTCACGCCGGTTTAACCGAGACAATCAGGAATACCTTGATGCCATAGCGGCGGCAGCTCAGGCTGAATTTGCAGAATATCAGTACTTATATGCCATTCTGGCCGAAAGCAATATTATTAAATCTGAAAACCCGCTTCCTTGGTACCAGAAAGCCGCGGTCAATGGCCATCAAGCGGCCCAGTATCGGTTAGCTCAGTGTCTGATAACCGGCAATGGTTGTGATAAAGATCGGAGCAAGGCGGTTAACTGGCTGGCTGTAGCTGCAGAGGGAGGTAACCCCAAGGCTGCCTATCTACTGGCACAAGAGCTGCTGGATAGTAATAACGTCAACTTTGAGCCTCGTAAAGCTGCGCGCTATCTGGAGTTAGCCGCACTGCAGGAATATATGCCAGCGATCACCGATTATGCCTCGCTGCTGGCTATGTCTGATGATCCGGAAATCTATAATCCTAATAAAGCCGTTAGCCTGGCTGAGCAGGGCCGGGCCATCGATCCCAATCATCCTGATTTGTTATCAACCCTGGGGGTTGCCTTTATTGAACTGGGCCAACAGGGTCGGGGTGAAGCCATGTTGCAGCAGGCGATAACCGAGGCGAAAAAGCGTAATTGGGCAACTCAGAATTTTGAAGATTTATTGCTGGACTACCAGACTTCTGTCGCAACCATGAATTAACAAAAAGGCCATCAGATGATGGCCTTTTTTTATTCTTTGTCGCTGGTGTCGATATGGTAAGTCCGGCTTAAAGACTGCACAGCATCAATAAATACCCCAGCCCTTTCAGGATCGACGTCAGGGGTGATGCCATGTCCTAAATTAAACACATGCCCCGACCCCTGACCGAAACTATCTAATATTGACTGAACTTCCTGGCGGATCCGCTCTGGAGAACCCAACAGCACCGAGGGGTCCATATTGCCCTGTAAGGCAACTTTATCGCCGATGCGACCCCTGGCGTTACCAATGTCTGTCGTCCAGTCCAGACCGACGCCATCACAGCCGGTCGCGGCAATCTTTTCCAGCCACTGGCCACCGTTTTTGGTGAATAAGGTGACTGGCACTTTGCGACCATCAGCCTCACGCGTCAGGCCATCGACAATAGTTTGCATATAGCTTAAGGAAAATTCTTGATAATCCCGTGGCGTCAGGATACCGCCCCAGGTATCAAATATCATCACAGACTGAGCTCCGGCAGCAATCTGGGCATTCAGATAAAGTACAACGCTCTGCGCAAGCTTATCCAGTAGCATATGCAGTATTTCCGGCTCGCTGTACATCATTTTCTTTATAATGCTAAACGTTTTGCTGCCACTGCCTTCCACCATATAGGTTGCCAGGGTCCAGGGGCTGCCAGAAAAACCTATCAGCGGCACACTGCCATTAAGTTCACGCCGGATAGTTCGTACCGCATCCATGACATATCTCAATTCCTGCTCCGGATCGGGCACCGGCAAATTTACCACGTCCATAAAGTCACGGATGGGCCGCTGAAACTTAGGGCCCTCGCCCTCACCAAAATATAAACCCAGGCCCATCGCATCTGGAATGGTCAGGATATCACTGAATAAAATAGCGGCATCCAGTGGATAACGTCGTAATGGCTGCAATGTGACTTCACAAGCCAGTTCGGGATTTTTACACAATGACATAAAATCACCCGCAATAGCGCGGGTTGCCCGATACTCTGGTAAATAACGACCTGCCTGTCGCATCATCCAAACGGGTGTCCGGTCAACTGGCTGTTTTAATAATGCGCGCAGGTAACGATCGTTTTGTAACTGCATAATTCATTCGCCTCAAGAAAAATCTGGGCAAGTTTACCATCTGTGACTACCTTACTCTAGGGCATTAATCTGCAGTTCATCTTTTTTATAACCAGCGCTTGTATCCATAACCGCTATCTGTTATAAACTAAAGGCGCTAGTGAAGAATTATAAGCGAGAAGCCTGTTAAACAGGACCATGCTGTACCAAGTTAAGCCACATCTTGTGGCTTTTTTATTGGCTGTTTTTTATGGTGGCAAGCCATATCGCGCTTATCTGCGCATTGTTCAGAATTATTGCTGAAGATTTTTTTGCTGTAGCTGCCTGATAATTCTGCCAGACAAAGTTTCCACCGGCGGTACTTGCGGTAAATCATTCAAATCAAACCAGGCGGCCTCTTCAATCTCATGTGGCTGACAAATAATGTCACCTTGCAGATAGTCTGCTGTAAAGCCGGCCATTAATGAATGCGGGAAAGGCCAGGGTTGGCTGCCGACATAGCGTAAGTTCGTGATGTCTACCCCAACCTCCTCTTTCACTTCACGGGCCGCTGCTTGTTCCAGTGTTTCTGCCGACTCAACAAAGCCAGCAAGGATGGAATAGAAGCCCGCTTTATGCCGGCTAGACCGCGCCAGCAAAATTTGCCCCGGTCGGCTGATACCCACCAGCACGCAAGGCGCTATCCGGGGGTAACAACGATGGCCGCATTTGCCACACAACGTGGCCAGCTCCCAGTTAACCAGGTGCATAGCGCTGCCACATTGGCCGCAAAAGCGGTGTGTTTGTAAAAAAAGGGCAACCTGCAGTGCTCTTGCGCCAAGCTGAAACAGCAGCTCATCCTGGGTTAATAAGCTACGGGCTGAATGCCAGCAAGATTCATCGGCAATCCGGTCGTGGTCTATCAACAAATAACACGATTGTTGCTGATACTGGCCCAGCCAACAGATATGCTCAGGTTCAGCGATTTTCGCCAAATCGGCTAAAGTGCCTTGCGGTACCCGACCTTCATCAGTCAGATACAGACGTCCTTTATTCACAACAAACCAGAATCCCGGTTCATTGTCTGGCAGCGTAATGCTGTGCTTTATCATGGTTAGGTCCTTGCTTGACGTCGGTTATTAGGTTGCATATCAGTATGCTGTTGTTATGATACGGCTTGTCCACTGGGCTGACCAATAAAAAAATGGTTGATCTTTAGTGCGAAATTCTTTTAATTAGAGGTAGCAGAATTTTCACTGCTCTTAAGGAGAAGACAATGTACCGTCGTGTGCAACAAGCGCAACAAAAGTGGGGAGGGTCGTTAACTGCTATAGATAACTGGCTTGATGAGCGGCAGCAGCTTATTGTCAGCTATTGCAGGTTAGCTGGACTACCGCCATTTGAGAAGGATCGCCACACGCTACCTGCTCAGGAGAAAATCCGCGAATTCTGCCAACTGCTGATGGACTACTTGTCCGCCGGCCACTTTGAAGTTTATGAACGCATTGTCGACCAGTGCACCATTAATGGCACAGACTCTCGTAAACTAGCAGACAGCTTATATCCAAAAATTTCGGTATCTACTGACTTAGCCCTGAGTTTTAACGATGCTTACGCTGAGCATTTAAGCACCCGCAACAGTGCTGCATTTGACCGTGAACTTTCTGAATTGGGGCAGGCGTTAGAAGAGCGGTTTGAACTGGAAGATGAGCTGATTGATACCTTGCATGCCAAACACACAGACACCAGCGTATCAGCCTGATTTGTTGACAGGCCGCTAAAAGCTGCAGCGACAACACTTTAGGTGTCGCTGCAGGTCTGGTCGTTATTCGCTGGCAACAATTTCCAGTAATTCAACTTCAAATACTAAAACGCTGTGAGGAGTAATGACGCCCATATCGCGTTCACCATAGGCCAGTTCAGATGGAATGGTGAACTTATACTTTGAACCCACGTTCATCAACTGTACGCCCTCAGTCCAACCCGGTATAACGCGGTTTAACGGAAATTCAGCTGGTGCGTCGCGATCATAAGAGCTGTCAAATTTGGTGCCATCCGTTAAGGTACCGACGTAATGCACTTTTACTACATCAGTAGCCGCTGGTTTTGGTCCCTCACCCTGCTCCAGCACTTCGTACTGCAGACCTGAATCGGTCACCTTTACACCTTCTTTACTGGCATTCTGCTCTAAATAAGCTTTGCCGGCAGCAATCACTGCTTCTGATTCAGCCGCAGCAATTTCTGCCTGCTTGGTCCGGTACTGCTCGTCCAGGCTGGCTAAAAGCTGCTGGATTTCCTCATCACTGACGCTGGATTTACCGGCCAGTCCATCTTTAACACCCTGCATGATTAATTCACTGTTCAGGTCTACAGCAATTTTGTCATATTCCTGGATAGTGCTTTCCAGGTAACGACCTGCTGACACACCAAGGCTGTATGCTTGCTTAGCCTGTTCGGTATCCAGTGCAGGCGCTTCTGGTTGCTTTTCTTTCTGACAGGCGGTTAAAGTTAACATTGCCGCGGCAATCAGTGATAATTTGGTTGTTACGCGCATTCAATTCTCCAATTATTGGCAGCCTGGCTGCAAAAGTGTGTTTTAATATTTTGTCAGGTTCTGACCTATACTAACGGTTTGTGCGAATGAGGTTAACACCCGCAATGAAATATCCTGTGCTTTTTCTCACTTTTTTAATCACCTCATGCACAAAAGTGGAAACAACCGCATTACAGCAGTGGCAACATGTCGCTCAGGGCAGCTATGCAGCCGAGATTGCCTACAATGGTAATTTCGCTGCGGTTTCTTCAGTTCAGCATGGCGTTGCTTACTGGGATCTTGAGCAGAATGCCCTGAAGTACCAATGGCAGCATGATCCTGAACAGGAAAATCTGGTGTTCAGTCTGGCGATAAGCCCGGACAACAGCCATGTGTTGACAGCCGATCAGCAGACATTTGCCCTGTGGCGGACAGATACTGGCCAGAATGCCGGTTTCTGGCAACTGGATCAGTCAACTGTGCGCGATATAGCGGTGTCGGCCAACGGCGCTCATCTGCTGATAGGCAAAAGTGATGGCGCGGTGCAGCATATCACCCTGAGTACCGGCCGGCGGCTGGAGTTTCTGGGTCATACCGAAAAAATTAACAGTGTGGCGATGTCGCCGAATGGTCGTTATGCGCTTACCGGCAGCAACGATTACTATGCTTACCTGTGGGATACCGACAGCGCTCAGATTATTCATAGCTTCAGTCACCCAAGCCGGGTAAGCAAAGTAGCACTGGATCCAAAAGGCCGCTTTGCGTTTACCGCAGACAGTCAGAGTCTCGCCAGGATCTGGGATATTCAGACCGGAGCGCTGGTCAGCACCCTTCAGATTACTGCCCGCCAGCAAATATTTAGTGCAGTGCGCTTCAGCGACGATGGTCAGTATTTACTAACCGGCGCGCCAACCCGAAATGCCGCTCTTTGGCGGGTCAGTGACGGTAAAGAATTGCAGCGCTGGCGGGTGATGCCTCGGGACGGCAGCCGGCCAGCCGGCGCTGTGGTGCATGCAGTAGCATTCTTAAGCCCAACACGTATAATCACCGAAAGTTCCAGTGGTTATGCCGAGGTATGGGAAATTGATTATGACTGAACACGACGCTGCACTACAGCAGCAACTCATTGAGCTGGAGAGTAAACTGGCGTTTCAGGAAGACACTGTCAACAGCCTGAACAATGAATTACATCAGCATCAGCTGCGGATAGAGAAGCTACAACAGCAAGTGATGTTGCTGGCAGAGAAGCTGCGGCAGTTACCTGATGATCAGGGCATTTTACGCCCGGAAGAAGAGCCGCCACCACCACACTATTAATCACAACAGATAATCGTCGCAGTCAGCGGGTTATTCCGGTTTAAATACACCAATAACCTGCTCACTGGCGCGGCTGGCTTTGTTCACCTGCTCCGCCGGCTGCACCATCTGATGGCCGCAGCTGACACATTCAACTTTTTCCACATTATTTTCCAGAAATAACATCATGGTGTCCATCGCATGACATTTCGGGCAACTGGCACCGGCAATAAATCGTTTTTTCTTCCGAACAGTCATAACAATCTCTTATGGTTGGCAGCAATTTTCAGCCTGCCCCTTGGTTTATGCCGTTTATAGCGTAAAATTGGCGCCCTAGTTCAGTATTACAGGTAAAAGCATGATTCAGTTACAGCAGGTTGAACTGCGCCGCGGCCCGCAGGCATTATTTACTGATGCCAATCTTACCGTATTTCCGGGGCAAAAGGTCGGAATTATTGGCGCCAACGGTTGCGGAAAATCCAGCCTGTTTGCATTGCTGCAGGGCAAACTGCATGCTGATGCAGGAGCTGTCAGTATACCAGAGCGATGGGTGATCTCTACTGTTGCCCAGGAAACACCGGCGCTGGATTGCAGTGCGATGGATTACGTGCTGCAGGGCGATGAAAAATTATTTCCATTGTTGCTAAAAGCCCGTAATCAGTGCGGTGACACTGATTTAGGTGCCGTGCATTTGCAAATTGAAGCACTGGATGGTTACCGGGCTGAAGCGAAAGCCGGGGTGCTGTTAGATGGCCTGGGCTTTAGTGGCGATGCTCAGCAACGGCCGGTTAAATCATTTTCCGGTGGCTGGCGTATGCGCCTGAACCTGGCCAAAGCATTAATGCAGCCTGCAGAATTACTGCTGTTGGATGAACCCACCAACCACCTTGATTTAGATGCTGTGCTCTGGCTGGAAAAGTATCTGGCTAATTATCAGGGCACCTTATTGCTGATAAGCCACGACCGGGATTTTCTGGATGCGGTAACTGATAACATTGTCCATATCGATCGCCAGACCCTGACGCTTTACAAAGGCAATTACAGTCAGTTCGAGCGCCAGCGAGCTGAACAGTTATCACAACATCAGGCGAATTTTGATAAACAGCAGCGCCAGGTTGCGCATCTGCAGAAGTTTATCGACCGCTTTAAAGCTCAGGCCACCAAAGCCCGTCAGGCTCAGAGCCGGATTAAAGCACTGGAACGGATGACTCTGCTGGCACCGGCCCATGTTGATTCGCCCTTCAGCTTTAGTTTTCGCGAGCCGAAGTCATTGCCTAACCCACTGTTAAAAATGGAAAACGTCCAGGCTGGCTATGCCGATAATGTTATTTTAAGCCAGATTAAGTTTCAGCTGCTGCCCGGCAGCCGTATTGGTTTGCTGGGACGTAACGGTGCCGGTAAATCGACCCTGATTAAATTATTGTCAGGCAGTATGGCGCCGCAAAGCGGTGAGATCTGGTATGCCAATGGCGTAAGTTTAGGATATTTTGCGCAGCACCAGCTGGAAACCCTGCGCCCGCAGGATTCGCCGTTACAACATCTGGTCCGGCTCGACCCTCTGGTGCCCGAGCAAAAGCTACGCGATTTTCTGGGTGGCTTTGGTTTTCACGGCGATAAAGCGCTGGAGGCCTGCGCGCCCTTTTCCGGTGGAGAGAAAGCCCGGTTGGTACTGGCATTAATTGTTTATCAACGGCCTAACCTGTTGCTGCTGGATGAACCGACCAACCATCTTGATTTAGAGATGCGCGAAGCTATTGTTATGGCGCTGCAGGAGTTTGCCGGCGCCATTGTTATTGTATCGCACGACCGGCATCTGCTCAGTAGCTGTACTGATGAATTTTATCTGGTGGCCCATGGCCGGGTAGCTCCGTTTGAGGGTGATCTGACAGACTATTACCAATGGCTGCAGCAGGATGCCCGGCAAAGCACCAGTAACGCTCAGCCAGATACTCCTGCCAGCAGCAATGTTATCCGCAAAGATCAAAAGCGACTGGAAGCGGAGCTGCGTAATGTGCTCAGGCCACTGAAGCAGAAAATCGAAAAACTGGAGCAGCAACAGCAAAAGCTGACAGAACAACTTGCCGGCATTGAGCAACAGCTGGCCGACGCCGATATTTACAGTGCTGAACGTAAGGCCGAGCTTACTGCCTTATTAGCGAAACAAGCTACTGCCAGCAGCACCCTGGCGGGTATTGAAGAAGATTGGTTTCTGGCTCAGGACGAGCTGGAGCAAAAAACAGAGCAGTTCTGGAAAAATAATGGCTGACAACAGCAATACCCTGGCGAAAGCACCAACCGCGCAACAGCTATGGCAGTTTAGCCTGGCACTGTATCCACAAGTGCAGCCACTCTGTCTGGCGTGGCAGGATAACTTCGGAGTGAATATCAATTTGCTGTTGCTGTTGTGCTATCTGGAGCAACAGCAACTTAGCCTAACTCATCAGCAACTGCTGCAGCTGACAGCAGAGTTGGAGCAGTTTAGTAGTCAGTTTACCCAACCATTACGTGCGCTGCGCCGCAAGAGCAGCAGTGCCAGCCTGTCAACCAGCCAGCAGCAACACCTTAAGCAAGCTTTGCTCCAGGCTGAACTTAAACTGGAGCAGCTTGAACAACAGCTATTGCTTCAACATTGCCCCGCGTTAAACGCCAATGCCCAACCGCTGCTCGAGCTGTATTTTTCGCAGATAAATGCGAAAAGCCCTGCGCTTGCTGCGCAAATTATTGATCTGCGTCAAGCCTGCCGCCAGCTAAACTAGCCACGCTGTCAAACTTTGATCTGCATCAGCTAAGCCAGGCCGCACTTTACCTACACTTACCCTGACAACACAGCAAGAGGGTAAGATTATGAACCTGTGGCATGAATTTCTGAACGATCCGGTGATTTTTATTTCATTTACCGGGCTGGCCATCGTCATTGGCCTGTGCCTGTTTTACGCCATCTATTTTATCTATAAAATTGACCACGATACACCAGAGTCAAAGCAGCATTAAAGCCGGATTGCAGCAGAAAGCGCTGCTTCAGGTTTCCAGATAACTCAGTTTATCCGGTACGCCATTCCAGGCGTCGGCATCTGCTGGCGGGGCTTTTAATTCGGTGATATTGGGCCATAATTCGGCCAGTTCGGCATTGAGCTGAATAAAGCCTTGCTGCGCTGTGGGTACCTGGTCTTCCTGTACTATGGCATTGGCCGGGCACTCCGGCTCGCATAACCCGCAGTCAATGCAAATGGTCGGGCTGATTGCCAGAAAGTTTGGCCCTTCAAAAAATGCATCTACCGGGCATACCGCCACACAGTCGGTGTATTTGCATTTAATACAGTTATCCAGCACCACAAAGGCCATAACATCACAGTTTGCAGACATATCAGGCTGCGGATCATACTGCAGACCAGATAAAAATCAAATAGCGCTGAACAGGCCGGTGAAACAGAAGGCAGATGGCATGGGCTGGCGGCCGGCACCAGGTTGGGGTTAACTCGTAAAAAAAGCACAGGCTAGTTGCTGTGTCCTCTCACAGAGGCGTTCAGTGCAGGCTTGCCAAATACCTTTGTTCGCTATAGGTTAGCGGTATTGTCATGCCGGTTGTCATAACCGGCATGTTGGCAGAGCATCCCTGCAATTCCGGAGCCGATATGACTACTCATAAGCAAATATTAATCGCCGAAGACGATAGTTTTTTGCTGACGCTGCTGGAATTGCAATGCCAGAGTCTGGACATGCAAACCACCAGTGTTGTAGATGGCGAGCAATTGGTTACTGCAGCACTGAGCTACAACTACGACATTATATTAACCGATATTCAGATGCCGCTTTGTGATGGCATTCAGGCAATGCAGATACTGCGGCGTCTGGGCTATGATCGTCCCATCTTTGCCATGTCAGCAGATAGCCTTGATTGCGAAGGGTTCGATTTCATTTTTCAAAAGCCGGTAGATATAACTCAATTAGCTGAGTTACTGTCAGACACACCCCAACATGAAAAACTGCCATTGCAGCTCAGTAGTGAACTAACCGCGTTGTTTTATGAAAATTTAGCCCAACTGAGTCAGCAGTTTGCCAGGGCGCTGGAGAACAAGGAACTTAGCCAAATGCGCCAGATCTGCCATAAAATCAAAGGCGGTGCCGCAAGCTTCGGACACAGTAATTTAACTCAACTGGCGGATCAGCTACAACAACGTCTGCTGGCAGACTGTGCTGAGCCGAATCTTCTCATAGAATGTCAGCAATTTCTGCAGGTAACTGTGCAAGCAGGAGCCGACAGTGAAAGAACCTAAGGTCTTGCTGGTGGATGATATTGATTACAGTCGCCAACTGCTGCGTAATAATATTATGGCGCTGGCCAATGTCAAATTACTGAAATATAAAACATTCAACTTCTTTAACGCCGGCACTGCAGCAGATGCTAAAGCATTATTCATGCTGCATCAGCCCGATATTGTATTTTTGGATATTGAACTACCTGACTTCTCCGGGCTGGAACTATTAGCCCAGTTTAAACAACAAAAACCAGCATGCTTTATCGCCATGATAAGCGGTGCCAGCACACTGGAAAATGTTACGCAAAGTATCAGGATGGGCGCCGCTACTTTTATTGCCAAACCATTTACCGGGGATAAAATTCTGGCGGCGATGCGGTTAATGGAAAAGCAATCCAGCATTCAGACAACCTTGGGTGCGCGGTAACAGAACAAAAAACGCAGAAACATTGTTTAAATAGGGGCAGAATAAATAAGGCTATTCAAAGCGGCCCCAAGGGAAATGGCAGTTCCACCTGCAATGAGTTTGGATCTTTTCTCCCGCAAACATCAGGTTAATATGGCCGAAATGAATTGGCCACTAAATCGCTTTTGGACTGCACTAAAACCATTAAGGACATTCCCTGCAG
Organism: Arsukibacterium sp.; assembly: GCF_033722355.1. GTDB lineage: Bacteria > Pseudomonadota > Gammaproteobacteria > Enterobacterales > Alteromonadaceae > Alishewanella. Next base: position 16,834 of record NZ_JAWVZF010000023.1, read on the forward strand.
CTTGGCGTAAAATAGCACCATCTTGTGAGCGCCAGGCCTGTTGCCTGGTCGCAATGACACCGATACGGAACCTGTATGCTGCGCCTGACCGAAATAAAACTTCCGCTTAACCATGATGAAAATGCGCTAACTGCAGCGATTTTAAGTAAATTACAGATACCTGCGGCGCAGCTGCATCGTTTTACCGTGTTTAAACGTGGCTTTGACGCCCGTAAAAAGACCGATATTCAGCTTATTTACACGCTGGATATCGAGGTCGAGAACGAAGCCAAGCTACTGAATACCTTTGCCAAAGACCCGCATGTTAAACCCTCACCGGATACAAGCTATAAGTTTGTCGCTCAGGCGCCGGCTGAGTTAAATGAGCGCCCTGTTGTGATTGGTCTTGGCCCTTGTGGCTTATTTGCCGGTTTATTGCTGGCCCAAATGGGCTTTAAACCGATTATTTTAGAGCGTGGCAAAGAGGTACGTGAGCGCACCAAAGACACCTTTGGTTTCTGGCGTGGCAAAGAACTAAATCCCGAGTCCAATGTACAATATGGCGAGGGCGGTGCCGGCACCTTTTCTGATGGCAAGCTGTACAGCCAGGTGAAAGACCCCAAGCATTATGGCCGCAAAGTAATGAGCGAGTTTGTCGAAGCTGGCGCACCGGATGAAATTATGTATGTCAGCAAACCGCATATCGGTACCTTTAAACTGGTGGCGATGGTGGAGAAAATGCGGGCAAAAATCATTGAGCTGGGCGGTGAAATTCGCTTCAGCAGCAAAGTAGAAAAGCTGAATATTGACAATGGCCAGCTGACCGGGCTTACCCTGGCCAGCGGCGAGCAGCTGCATAGCAAACATGTGGTGCTGGCCGTTGGCCACAGTGCCCGCGATACCTTTCAGATGCTGTACGATCAGGGCGTGTATATCGAAGCCAAGCCGTTCTCAATAGGCTTTCGGATAGAACATGAGCAATCGATGATAGATGAGTGTCGTTTTGGCCCGAATGCCGGCAACCCGATACTAGGCGCCGCCGATTATAAACTGGTGCACCATTGCAGCAATAACCGCACGGTATACAGCTTTTGTATGTGCCCGGGCGGCACCGTCGTCGCTGCGGCATCTGAGCCAGGCCGGGTAGTTACCAACGGCATGAGCCAGTACTCACGGCACGAGCGTAATGCCAATAGCGCTATTGTGGTCGGTATCGATCCTGAGCGCGATTACCCCGGCCATCCGCTGGCCGGTATAGCGCTGCAGCGAAAGCTGGAAGAGCAGGCCTTTAAAGTCGGCGGCGAAAGCTATCACGCACCGGCGCAACTTATTGGTGACTTTTTACAAGGTAAGCCGTCTGCAGAGCTCGGTGAGGTGAAGCCGTCCTATACCCCGGGTATCACCCTGACTGACTTATCCAAAGTATTACCCGACTTTGCCGTTGCGGCTATTCGCGAAGCAATACCAGCGTTTGACCGGCAGATTAAAGGTTTTGCCAAAGCTGATGGTTTATTAACCGGCGTGGAAACCCGCACCTCGTCGCCCATTTGCATTAAGCGCGGCAGCGATTATCAAAGCATTAATGTCAGAGGCCTGTATCCGGCTGGCGAAGGCGCAGGCTATGCCGGTGGTATTTTATCAGCCGGCATTGATGGCATAAAAGTGGCAGAAGCGCTGGCACTGGCCATGCTGGATGCTGATCCTGCTACTGATAACGCCACGACTGCATAACCGCGGTGGCAGACGGACTTCGCCGGCAGTACTACCGCAATGGCCCGCCACACCGGGCCGGTGCAGATGTCAGTTTTGGCGATCTGGTGAAAATATTCGGCTTTAACAGCATTCATATTGGCCGCTGGGTGCAAAGTAGTGAACAACAGCAGGCGGCCAACTTGTTTTTTGATGCACTGTGCGATTTGCAGCTGCTGTTGCAGGTACCCGAGCAGGTTATTTCCTTAAATGGCAGCCTGGCACTCACATACGGTATTGGCGGCCAGCGCGGCGTCTGTGCCCACTACCAGCCGCAGGGCCGCATTTTAGCCCTGGCGAAAAATGCCGGCGGCGGCAGTCTGGCGCACGAGTGGTTTCATGCCTTTGATCACTATATCGCCAGTAAAATGTTCAGCCCGCCACCACAAGCAAACCGCTTTGCCAGCCGCTGCTGGCTGGATAGCACGCCGGTAAAAGCCCATCCGCTGAATGGTCTGTTACAACAGGCGTTTCAAACCTTGTATTTATCTGCAGATGGCCAGAGTGAGAGCGATTTTTTCAAACAATGCCGCACCCTGGATCAATCGCGCCAGCAACTTTATCTGGCCATGCCGGAAGAAATGGCCGCCCGGGCTTTTGAGAATATGCTGCAGCGCCAGTCACTGAAAAACAGTTTTTTAGTGTCCGGCACCCTGCAAAGCGAGGCGGCTAAACGGGGTATTTATCCTGATAAACCACTCAGTTACGCCCTGAGCCAGCTATGGCTGCCATATTTTCAGGCGTTAGGGCAAAGTCTGCGCCGACAACGAAACTGAGAACAGTCATTACCCTGCCGTCTGCTCTGCCAGCAGCGCCTGACAATTGCGCCAGGTCATTGCATAAATCGTTAACTGTGGGTTGGCCCCTAAGCTGGTCGGTAGAATAGAACCATCGAATACCGACAGGTTTTGCAACTGGTGATGCCGCCCCTGTTGGTTCACCACCCCTTTTGCCGGGCTGGCACTCATATTACAGCCGCCCATCACATGGGCTGACGCCACGGTTTGCCGGTATTTTTGCATTGGCAGGTCATTAATGGCGGCTTTAGCTTCCTGCCAGTTGTTATAGAGCCTGGCATCATGATGAATGGGTAATACCTGTCTGGCACCGGCAGCAAACTGCATCTGCGCCATCGACAACAGTGCCTGGCGTGCACCCTGCCACAAATAATCGGTGATGGGATAATCGAGCACCGGCTGTTGCTGATTATCCAGCATCACGCTGCCGCCCTGGCTTTGCGGGTGAAAGCCATCGCGCAGCAATGCTATTGTTACCTGCAGCTGGTTAAAATGCTGCATCAGCTCCGCATGCTGTCTGCCGGTGCCGGTTAGCTTAGTGGCCATCAGTACCGGATGTACCGGCGCCGCTTCCAGCTTATAGCCGATGTGATCATTGTCCGGCCAGACAAACTGATCAGAGTATACCGACTGCGGCGCCCCGGCGTGGCCGTTTATGTTTTCGTCGAACAGCGCACCACTGATAAGCGATGGGTGCAGATAGGTATGCCTACCCAGCCGGCCGGATGGGTCCGGCACGTTGGAGCGAAGTAAAATAGCAGGCGAGCCAATTGCTCCCGCCGCCAGAATATAGTGTTTTGCCTTAATTTGAACACGAACATCGTTTCGTGGCTGAAAGTACTGATTAACCGGCGCTGCCTCAATGCCGGTAATGCGGTCACCCTGCCAGTTTAGTTTACGCACTGACAACCGCGAGATTAACGTTGCCCCCAACGCCATTGCTGCCGGAATAGTACTGACCAGCATCGATTGTTTGCCATTAATCGGGCAGCCCATACCGCAATAGCCAAGGTTAGCGCAGCCATTGACATTGCGGCTGATTATTGTGTGCTGCCAGCCAAGTGCTTCACAGCCCCGCTTAAGCACGCTGTTGTTAGCATTGGCAGGCACCGGCCAGGGCCGGATATGCAGCCGTTGCTCGGCTTTGCCAAAATAAGGTGTTAAATCATCAGTCCCGGTAAAATTCAGGCCAAATTCGCTTTGCCAGTAATCCAGTGTCGGTTGCGGCGTGCGGATAGAGGTTGTCCAGTTGACAGTAGTAGAGCCACCGACAGTACGGCCCTGCAAAATGCCGATTGCCTGATCCCGGGTTTTACGGGCCGCCCCTTCCTGATACAAGTTGGGGTAAGCCCAGCGCTCTTCCATTACAAAATCGTCGCGGGTGTAATAAGCGCCCTCTTCTAACAACAGTACCTTGAGCCCAGCCTGTGCCAGTTGCTCAGCCGCAATACCACCACCGGCACCTGAACCGATGATCACAACATCAGCGTCAAACTGCTTGTCCTGAGTAAACGTGCTGGCATCCAGGTGATTAGTCATCAGCGAAACCTCGGTGCAGTATACGCCAGGGCATCCCAATGCTCAGGCTGGCCATAATAAGCGCCGTATAATAATTCACGCAGGCCGTGATAGGCCTGCTGCAATATCTCAAGAAAACTGTCGCGCCAGCTATCCAGTAATGCCAGCCGCTGTTGCACGGTTAATGCAGCCAGCTGGGTTAAGTGGCCAGTCAGGCCCAGCTGGCTGATGCGATGGGCCAACAGATTAAACAGCTGATGCAGTTCCTGTTGCTGGCGCACTGGCAAAAAAGGCATAAAATCAGTAACAGCCGCTTTGGTGCGCGCAAGTTCAGCCGCAGCCAGGGTCGCATCTTCAGGTAAAGCGCCGTACAATAACGCTGGTAACAATGCTGACAGTACCAGCTCACGGTTACTGGTATCAGCGTTAAAGCTTTGGCGCCAGCCATAAATACTCAGGCTGGCGGCAGCAGCTAACGCGATACCGGATAAAATAAATTGCCGCCGATCCATAGTGCTGCACCATTAGTAAAATTTTAACCATTGTTTATCAGGATACGCGCATTTGCAAGCTCAGCTCAGACCAGTTACTCAGCCCCAATTTAAGCCAGCCTGGTGGTTAAAACATGCCCACCTGCAAACGATATTTGCCAAATACCTGAGCCCGAAATACCAGCTGAATACCACTGCCGAGATGTTCAGTCTGCCTGATGGTGATGAGCTGCAACTTAACTGGCTGCATGCTGAGAACGCCGCAGAGGGCACCCCGCTGCTGCTGTTACTGCATGGCCTGGCCGGTGATATCAACAGCCACTACATTCAGGCAATGCTGGCGCAATGTAAGACCCTGCAATGGTCTGCAGTGATGCTGCATTTTAGGGGCTGCAACGGTAAACCCAATAAATTGCCCCGCGCTTATCACAGCGGCGACACTGCGGATGTGGCGCTGGTGATCAATGAAATTAAACGACGCTATCCTGGCCGGCCAGTTGTCGCAGTCGGTTACTCGCTTGGCGGCAATGTGCTTTTAAAATACTGTGGCGAGCAGGCTGCACAGAACCCCCTTACTGCCGCCATCGCTGTCTGCCCGCCGCTGTCGCTGTCAGCCTGTGCTAAACGGATTAATACCGGCAGCAGCAAGCTTTACCAGCGCTATTTACTGGGCCGGTTAAAGCGCAGCACCTTATTAAAGCTAAAGCAGTTTGCTGATTTCCCACTGCCGTTAACACCCGAAAAAATTCAGCGTTTTGTCAGTATTGAGCAGTTTGACGAACACTATACTGCGCCAATCCATGGTTTTTTAAACGCGCAGGACTACTATCAAAAAGCCAGTGCCAAGGCTTATTTAAAGCATATTGCCGTACCGACTCTGATTATTCACGCCAAAGACGACCCTTTTTTAAGTGATGAAGTGATCCCTGAACCCCGGGAGCTGAATAATTTCATCCGTTATGAACTGACCCAGGGCGGCGGCCATGTCGGCTTTGTTTATGGCAGCCCGTTTCAAGCAAAGTTCTGGCTGAGCCAGCGCATACCCGCCTTCATCAAACAGCAGCTGAATTTATGATCATTCCATACCCCGAAATAGCTCCGGATACCCTACATAACCTGATTGAGTATTATCTGCTGCGAGAGGGTACCGATTACGGCGAGCAGGAGATCCCGCTGCCTGAAAAAGTCGCCGCCGTTCGGCGGCAGTTAAAAAGCGGTGACGTGGTTATCGTTTATTCAGAGCTGCATGAATCGGTTAATCTGATGTCAAAACAGCAATTTCTGCAGCAACCAGCAGAGTAGCCGTCGAAGCTGATAACAAAGACGATTTTTTTTCTTAAAATCAGTTATTGGGGATACTGGCAAACGGGTGTACGAGACAATTTATCCGCGGCTCGCTTTTTTATAGCAGCCAATTTATACTGCCGCTTCTTACTTTTAATGGAGTGTTGTAACCAACCTGTATGAGCCTGTTAATTGCGTTTGCAGTTTTATCGATCGCGGTATCTTTTATCTGCTCCATTCTGGAAGCCGCCCTGCTCTCTGTTACGCCGAGCTACATCGCCCAGCAAAAACTCCAGAATCCAAAGCTTTATGACAGACTTAAAGCACTGAAAGAAAAAATTGACCAGCCGCTGGCAGCTATTTTAACCCTGAATACCGTTGCTCATACAGTCGGTGCAACAGGCGTTGGTGCTCAGGTAACGCTGGTATTTGGTGACGGTTATCTGGGTATTGCTTCGGCGATAATGACCCTGCTCATTTTAATACTTTCAGAAATTATTCCTAAAACCATTGGTGCCCGCTACTGGCCGGCATTAGCACCGATACTGCCGTTTACCCTTAATACTATGATTACCGTGCTACGCCCCTTTATCTGGATGTCTGATCAGATAATGAAGTTATTTGGTGGCAGTAACCACGAGCATGACCTGCGCCAGGAGATCAAGGCGTTAACTGTGCTTGGCCGCGAGATGAATAAACTGGATGAAGATGAACAGCGGGTTATCGCTAATATTCTCGATTTACATGACATTAAAGTCCGAGACATTATGACCCCCCGTACCGTCTGCGAAAGCGCCACCCCGGATGAGCCACTGGAGCAGTTTGCTGAGCGGGTCAGAATCGGCCAGTTTTCCCGCTATCCGGTACTGGATAAAGACGAGTCGCCGCTGGGTATTGTGTTCCGCTATGACATGCTGAATATTACCGATCAGCAGGTGGTGGCAGACCTGATGAAGCCGGTTAAGGTTATCTCAGATAAAATGAGCGCAGAACATCTGATGACTCAGCTGATGCATGAAAGGCAGCATATGTGTTTAGTATATGATGAATACGGTACCTGGCTGGGGCTGGTGACAATGGAAGATGTTATTGAAACCATTATCGGCCAACCCATTATGGACGAAACCGACGATATTCCTAATATGCGGCGCTTTGCCAAAAGACGCTGGGAACACCGGCTGAAAAACCTGTCGGATGACTAATATCGCGCATTAAAAACACAACAGGCCGCAATTGCGGCCTGTTTTTTTCCCTCTCCACTTACACTTTAAACTTACTTACCAGCTCATTCAGCTCTATTGCTAACCGGGTTAATTCGCTGGCACTGGCTGTGGTCTGGCTGGAGCCATCGGCAGTTTGCGCTGCCAAATCACTAATCGAAACGATGTTACGGTCTATCTCCCGCGCCACTTTCGATTGCTCTTCGGCTGCGCCGGCAATCACGTGGTTCTGATCACTAATTGCCATAATATTTTCAGCAATCAGTTCCAGCGCATCCGCTGCCGATTTTGCCACATTCTGTGCATTGTCAGCATTACCACTGATTAGCTGCATGGCATCTACTGCCTCTTTTGCAGAAGACTGTACCTGATGAATCATTTGCTCAATTTCACCGGTCGACGTCTGAGTACGATAAGCCAGACTGCGCACTTCATCGGCTACCACCGCAAAACCACGGCCCGCTTCTCCGGCCCGGGCGGCTTCTATCGCTGCATTAAGCGCCAGCAAATTTGTTTGATCAGCGACACTGCGAATAACCTCGAGCACCTGATTAATATCGGCGACTTTATCTGCCAGAGTATTAATAACCGTGGTACTTTTCTGCACATCAGCATTCATTTTTTCAATGACGCTGCGAGTCTGAACCACTTTCTGAGTGCCGTCTTTCGCTAAGTTAGATGATTGGGCCGAGGCATCAGATGTTTTCAGTGCCGTTTCCGCGACTTCATCTACCGCCGAACTCATTTCAGTAATGGCTGTGGCTGCCTGGCGTACCTCATCATTTTGCAGCTGCAGTGCTTTAGCGGATTCATCCGTTACCACATTCAGCTCTTCTGCTGCTGAAGCTAACTGGTTAGACGAGCTGGCAATATGACTAATCGCTTCGCGCAAATTCTGCTGCATTTGTTTAAGCGC